>SKNJ01000216.1 GCA_007120575.1 Thioalkalivibrio sp. | reverse complement strand
GCCGGCGTCGATGAACTCCTCACGATTCTCGTAGGCGATTTCGTCGATGGTCTCCAGGCAGTCGACCGAGAAACCGGGGCAGACCACCTGGACATTCTTGATGCCGTTGCGAGCCCATTCCTCGAGCGTCTTGTCGGTGTAGGGCTTGAGCCATTCGGCCCGGCCCAGGCGCGACTGAAACGCAATTTCCCACTCGTCATCGTCCAGCTCCAGGCGTCGGGCAATGTGTCGGGCGCTGGCCTGGCACTGGCAGTAATAGGGATCGCCATCGAGCAGGTAGTTCTTCGGAATGCCGTGGAAGGAGAACAGCAGCTTCTCCGGCTTGCCCTTGTTCTGCTGGAAACGGCGGATGGAATCGGCAATACCCTTCTGCCAGCTCTCGTTGTGATGGTAATCGTTGATGAAGCGCACTTCCGGCAGCCAGCGAAGACGCTGCAGGGAGTTAGTGACGCGATCGAATACCGAGGCGGTCGTGGTGGCCGAGTACTGCGGATACATGGGTACGACCAGCAGTCGCTGGATGTTCTCGACACGCAGCCGATCAATGGCGCGGTCGATCGAGGGGTTGCCGTAATTCATCGCGAGTATCACGCTGATCTGCGGTGATGTGCGCCGTAGTTCGGATTCAAGTTTCTCGGCCAGCTTTCGACAGATTGTCAGCAGCGGTGATCCGTCCTCGGACCAGACCCGTCGATAGGCTTTTGCCGAGCGTGGTGATCGGAATGGCAGAATGATGCCGTAAAGAATCAGCCACCAGATTGCACGGGGCGTCTCGATGACGCGCCGATCGGACAGGAATTCACGCAGATAACGCCGCAGAGACGGGGTGTCGGGTGCGTCGGGCGTGCCGAGATTGATCAGCAGCACCCCAGTTCTGGGTGCCTGATGATGAGCGTTGACCTTGCGAACAGCGTCACGGGTTTCGGTGCGGGTGGAGGGTATGGAAGTCATTTCTGGATTGCCGTCTTATTCTCTGGACAATTTTAGTCCTTTTTAGGTTGCGCCGGAGTGAGGAACGGTCTTTCCGTCGTTCAGTCAATCAGATATGGGAAGCCCATGACGATTCTGTTATGATTCATTGTGTCGGAGTATCAGAATAAGGTGAAAATAATGCGTGCGCTCACGCTCCCGTTGAGGTGTGTGTTGCTGGTTGTGATGCTCACAGCCAGCGGATTGGCGTGCGCACAGCCATTCGGATACAGCATCAATTCACGCGGTGATTTCACCGATAACAGCCTGGTCTTTGCCTTGTGGCGGATCGATCTCGCGACCGGTCAAGAACATTACATTGGCTGGACAGGGCGCGGAGACTACGTCGACATCGAGGGACTGGCCTTCAGTCCGGACCATCGCCTTTATGGTGCCGATGACAGCACCAACACTCTTGTGCGGATCGGCACTGAAAGTGGTAATGCTATTCCGGTCGGTGGCGCGGCCAATAACATGGGCGTGCCGCTGGGCACGAGCATGGATTTCGGCTTGACCTTTACCTGCGATGGTGACCTGCTGGCTTCGGCGGCGGGGCCTGGAGAATTGTATTGGGCCGACCCGGAGACTGGGTTGCTCAGTCTGATCGGAAATCTGGGCCTGCCGATTGTTGACCTTGCCTCGATTGGTGAAACCATTTACGGCATCGGGCTAGGTACTGATCGCGAAGGGCACAAGGGAATTCCCAACCTCTACCGCATTGACCCGACCACTGCCTCGGCAGAACTGATCGGCGCCCTGGGTAGCGAAGCCAGCCCCTACAAACAGGCGGGCCTGGCTGCAGACCAGGACGGAAATCTCTGGGCCATAACCGATCGCAATCGTATCTTCGGTGACAACGATACACAGGCCCGCCCCAGTGAAATCCTGCGCATCGATCCTGAAACCGGCCGTGCGACAAAAATTGCGGAAACCATTGTCGGCATCGAGTCGCTTGCGATCACCTCGCCGGGAGCATGCCAGCCTGAGGATGAGAATGGTCGTGGTCGGCCGGAGATTGAGCCTGAAGTGATTCCTTTGATGTCCGATGCGGGCCGCTGGCTGATGGTGCTGCTTCTGGCCGGACTGGCTGTCTTCCGACTGCGCCCGGCTCAATCCTGATAAACTGTACTCTCTGGTTTTTCTTCGCGCCTGCGAGGAGTCAAGACAATGGGTTTCGGTAATATCGGCTGGTTCCAGATCCTGGTAGTGCTGCTCATCGTGCTGCTGATTTTCGGCACCAAACGCATTCGTGGACTGGGCAGTGACCTGGGCGGAGCCATCCGCGAGTTCCGCAAGGGCGTCAGCGAGGACGATTCTGCGGAAAACGGCGACGAAACTCCCGACTCTTCAGCAGAATCCACTGCTGATCAGTCACGGAAACCGGAAGCGTCAGACAAGACCGGTAGCTGATTGGTGAGCGGCATTGGCTTCAGTGAGCTGCTGCTCCTGGCTTTGATCGCTCTGCTGGTGGTCGGGCCGAAGCGTCTGCCCGAAATTGCTCGGACCGCCGGGCAACTTTCACGCACTGCGCGTAACGCGTGGCAGAGCCTGAAGTCGGAATTCCAGGCAGAGCTGGATCAAGAGCATAATCGCCGCATTTTGGCGACCGAATCGGAGACAGCCTCCGACCCTGATGCCGCCGACTCCGAAGAGTCCGAGTCCGAAAACCTGTCCGTACCGGGCGAGTCATCCACACAGCCGCTACAGAGACCGGACGATGACCGATCCGAACGCTCCTGAACAGGAAGCCACCCTGATCGATCATCTGCTGGAACTGCGCAGCCGCATCCTGCGCGCCATGCTGGCAGTGGGTGTGGTCCTGATTGCCCTGGCCCCGTTTGCACGCACCCTCTATAGCTGGCTGGCCGAGCCTCTGGCCCGTCATCTGCCCGAGGGCAGCAGCATGATCGCCATTGATGTGGCCTCGCCGTTTCTCACCCCCTTCAAGTTGGTGTTGATCCTGGCCCTGCTGTTGGCCATGCCGGTAGTGATCTACCAGTTCTGGGCATTCGTCGCGCCCGGGTTGTATCGGCACGAAAAGCGTCTGGCTCGTCCGCTGCTGTTCATGGCCGTGGGTCTGTTTTACGCCGGTTGCGCATTCGCCTACTTTGTTGTCTTTCCGGTGGTGTTCGCTTTTTTTACGAGCATGGCGCCCGAGGGCGTGGCGGTGATGACCGATATCAACCGTTACCTCGATTTCGTGTTGACCTTGTTCATCGCATTCGGCCTGGCATTTCAGGTGCCGGTTGCTACGCTTGTTCTGGTGGCCCTGGGTGTAACAACACCTGAAGCGCTGGGACGCATGCGCGGCTACGTGGTTGTCGGTGCCTTCGTAGTAGCCATGCTTATCACCCCGCCCGACATGATTTCGCAGACCCTGCTGGCGCTGCCGGTGCTGGCGCTGTTCGAACTGGGGATCATCATGTCGCGCGTACTGGTTACGCGGGCACCTAAACCCGAACCGGGGGAAGCCGGGAGTCCGAGGAAGTTTGGCCGTTCCGGCAGAGAGTGACGATTTGGTTTCGGGGATGTAAAGGGATCAGGCCAGCAATTGTTCGTCGTCACTGCCGGGCTCGTCCCGGTCGCCAGGAAGTTCGAATATCTGCCTGAACGCCACGTACTGGGTTCCCGCCATCACCATCTGGATGAGCATGGTCATGAGCAGGAAAAGGACCTGTGTGAGCATGGTGCCGATACCGCCCAGCGCGATGCTCAGGACGGAGGCCACCAGCATCATGACCAGGCCGAGTGCGAGGACGAATAGCACCACCGCAATGCCGAGGCCGAGAAAAGCGGTGATGTTGGTCACAATGGCACGAATGCTGGTGAGTAGCGAAGGAAACACCGGTGCGCGAGCAAACATCACCAGGGGGATAGCGAAATACATCGTGGACATAACCACGGCCATGGCCAATGCGGCAAGAATCAGCCCACCGCCGATGGATGAATCGGCCAGCGTCGCGGCCAGCGCTTCGGGTGAGGCCATCGCTGCTTCGAGCTGTTCGGGTTCGAGTTGGGCACCCAGCCAGACGGCCAGGATACTGACGGCAATCAGGCTGCCGCAGATACCCCACAGGCCGATGAGCAGCAGCGCACCGCGGCGCTGTGGATCCTGCCAGGCGGAAAACAGGGTCGTTGGAGAAGGGCGCCGGCCGGCAGCAGTGTCAGCATAGGCCTTGAGCACGCCAGCGGTCAGCAGCGGTGTCAGCACGGCCAGCAACCCTTGCCCGATCACCGGAACCACCGCGATCAATGACACCACGAGCCACAGGGCGGCGACGCCGGCCAGCGGCGCCGGACTTCTGAAAAGCATTTCGGCGCCGGCTGGTAGCCAGCGCAGTCCGTGGCCAAAACGTACCCGGCGCAGTTGCAGTTCGATATTCATCGGCTGCGACGCTGTACCGCTGCGGTTTCCAGCGCTGTCCGGCTTGACCACGGCGTGGCCTTGCCCAGTGCAGCGGGCGCGTCTTCAGGTTCTGCAACTGTTTGCAACATGTCCAGGTGGGTACGATTCATGAAATGGTGGTCCACGCTGTGGCGCAAAAACTCGAGCAGCATGCGGTAATAATCGTTAGTGTTGATCAGAAGAATTGGTCCGAGAAACTGCCCAAGTCGCTTGAGTGTCATGGCCTCGAACAATTCCTCGAAAGTGCCGCAACCGCCGGGCAGGGCGATGACGGCATCGGAGCCTTCCAGCATTCGGGCCTTGCGGGTTCGCATGTCCGCCACCACCTCAAGAGAGGTCAAGCCGTGGTGGCCGCGTTCGACCTGGTTGAGGAATTCGGGAATGATGCCGTGGACCTCGCCGCCGGCGGCCAGGGTGGCATCGGCCATGGCGCCCATGAGGCCATGGCCACCACCGCCATAGACAACCCGGTATCCTTGTCGGCCGAGCACAGTGCCCAGCCGAGAGGCAGCATCCACAAAGACAGGATCCAGAGCCTGGCTGGACGCGGCG
>SKNJ01000089.1 GCA_007120575.1 Thioalkalivibrio sp. | reverse complement strand
TGCGACATCCACACGTCCAGCAGACCATAGCCCTCGGGAGTGGTGTGATCCTCGATATCACTCAGCAGCGGGGTGTGGCCGCGAGCGCGCACCTGGGCATAACCGAATTCGCGGCGCTCCGAGGGCTCGACCCGACCGCCCAGCTGCGCGGCCATGGTCTGCATGCCGTAGCAGATGCCCAGCACCGGGACCCCCAGTTCGAACACCACATCCTCGGCCCGTGGCGGGTTGTCGATATTCACCGACTCCGGGCCGCCGGACAGGATCACCCCGGTCGGGTTGAAGGCGCGGATGTCCGCCGCCGACATGTCCCAGGCGTGCACCTCGGAGTAGACCCTGGCCTCGCGCACGCGGCGGGCGATCAGCTGGGTGTACTGGGAACCGAAGTCCAGCACCAGAATGCGGTGGGCGTGAAGATCCTGGGTCATGAGGTCATCCGGTATCCCGGCCTGCGGGCCGGGAGTATGTCAGGTAGGGATACCCAGCCATCGGGGCCGGGTCAGTCCATGCGGTAGTTCGGGGCTTCCTTGGTGATTGCCACGTCGTGCACATGGCTCTCGCGCATACCGGCGGCGGTCACGCGGACGAAATGCGGCTTGCTGCGCATCTCCTCGATGTTGTGCGCGCCGACATAGCCCATGGACGAGCGCAGCCCGCCCATCAGCTGGTAGATGATCGCGACGATGGAGCCCTTGTACGGCACGCGGCCCTCGATCCCCTCGGGCACGAACTTGTCGGCCGAGCTATTCGGATCCTGGAAGTAGCGATCCGACGAGCCCTGCTGCATCGCGCCCAGCGATCCCATGCCGCGATAGATCTTGTAGGAGCGGCCCTGGTACAACTCGACCTCACCCGGGGCCTCCTCGGTGCCAGCGAACATCGAGCCCAGCATCACGCAGTTCGCCCCAGCGGCGACGGCCTTGGCCAGATCCCCGGAGAAGCGCACGCCTCCATCCGCGATCAACGGCACCCCGGTCCCCGCGAGAGCCTCGGCCACATCCGAGATCGCGGTGATCTGCGGCACGCCCACCCCGGCGACGATCCGGGTGGTGCAGATCGAGCCGGGCCCAATACCAACCTTCACGCCATCGGCTCCCGCCGCGACCAGATCCTTCGCGGCCGCCGCGGTCGCGATGTTGCCGCCGATCACCTGGACCTCGGGATAATGCTTCTTCACCCAGGCCACGCGATCCAGCACGCCCTGCGAGTGCCCGTGCGCGGTGTCCACTACCAGCACATCAACCCCGGCCTCTACCAGGGCGGCAATCCGCTCGTCCGTACCGGCACCCACGCCGACCGCGGCGCCAACTCGCAGGCGTCCGCGGTCATCCTTGCAGGCGCTGGGGTGTTCGGTGGATTTCTGGATATCCTTCACGGTGATCATGCCACGCAGCTCGAAGGCGTCGTTGACCACCAGGACCTTTTCGATCCGATACTTGTGCAGAAGCTCCAGCACATGCGCGCGCTCGGCGCCCTCGGGCACCGTCACCAGGCGCTCGCGCGGGGTCATGATCTCGGTCACCGGGGCATCCATGCGCGTCTCGAAGCGCAGGTCACGGGAGGTCACGATACCCAGCAGATCAGTACCCGAAACCACGGGCACGCCGGAAATCTGATTCGCGTCCGTCAGCTCGACCACATCGCGGATGGTGGCCTCCGGACCAACCGTGATCGGCTCGCTGATCACCCCGCTCTCGTACTTCTTGACCTTGCGCACCTCCGCGGCCTGGGCCTCGAAGGACATGTTCTTGTGCACGATGCCGATGCCGCCCTCCTGGGCCATCGCGATCGCCAGCCTGCCCTCGGTAACGGTATCCATCGCCGCCGACACCAACGGGGCGCTCAACTGGATATCGCGGGTGATCCTGGTGGTGAGGTCCACATCGCGCGGAACGACGTTCGAGTGTCCCGGGATGAGCAGCACATCGTCAAAAGTAAGGGCTTCACCGAGTATACGCATGCACCACTCCACGCCAGGGCCCCGAAGAAGGGCCGGAGGGCCCCCGCATCAGGCTGCGAGGACGGATTCTTCGAGGCGGGTAAATAGCCGCGTAGTATAGAATTCGGCCGTTTCCTCCACAAGAGAGACCGACCGTGGAAAGGCTGTACCGGATGGGCACGCATCTTCCGCCAGGGCACGCTGCTGCAGCTTCCTGCCCGTGTGGAACCAGACTTGCAGCCGAATAAACGCACGGCTCCGCGATACGGTCCATAGTGATGTCCCCCACCTGCGTGCCAGTCAGGAAGCTGTGTTGCAAATCCTGTGCGACGTCGCGCCGGAAACTGGCGTTCCGGGGCCAGGGAACCCGCTCCGCCACGCGGGTTCACATGGACGTATACCCGGATTCCAAGCATCATGCCGGAAGCGAACCCAACATGTCCGCCTGGGAGCCCCCCGTGAAATCCGAGCGCCAGCCCTTGCTCCGCCCGTCCCGGCGCCGCGCCCTTACGTTGCTGGCAGGGCTCGGGACACTGGCCATGGCCCCGGCCGCGCGTTCCGACTGGTGGTGGCTCGGCCGCGACATGTGGCGCTTCCTGCGGGGTGAGCCGGATCTCTCCGGGGTTTCCACTGCGGAGCGCATCGAGGCCCTGCACGAGGCGCTGATCATCGTCACCCACACCACCACCGAGGTACTTGGCCGGCGCAACGGATTTTACGGCAACCCCGAGGTCCGTATCCCGCTGCCCGAGGTGCTGGAAACCGCGCGGCGCTCGCTCGACCGTATCGGCATGGCCGAACCGTTGCACGCCCTGGACGAGCGCATGAATCGCGCCGCCGAGGCCGCCGCCCCGCGCGCCCGTCCAGTGTTCGTGGAGGCGATCTTCGCACTGGATCTGGAGAACGCCAACGCGGTCCTGACCGGGCCCGCGGACGGCGCCACCCGGTACCTCGAGGCGCACATGCGCAAGCGCATCGGCCAGGCCCTGCAACCGATCGTTCGCGACAGTCTGGACGAGGCCGAAGCCCTGGAGACCTACCGCGACCTTGAGGACCGCATGCGCCGCATCCCGTTTCTGGCGAATGTCGGTTTTGACCCGGTCGAGCACGTGCTGGAGCACACCCTGAACGGGCTGTTCCACATCATGGCCGAGGAGGAGGTCCGCCTGCGCGCCGACCCGACCGGCCACGGCAGCGACGTCTTCCAGCGCGTCTTCCAGGCCCTTTAGCCCGGATGTTTCATGAATTCGCGTGATGATCGCGCAGGATATTGGCCGCACAGGGGATTTTCCGAAGAAGTGCCGTATTGGGCGATACGGCCGACTGAGAAAAATCCCCTGTGCGGACAAGAGACCCGCGAGGGTACGTGCAATTCATGAAACATCCGGGCTAGGGACCCACCGATCAAGAGCTGCCCCGAGGGCAGTTGCACTCACCCGGGATCCGGCCCACCATTCCAGCGCCCGGTCGTCGCCAGCCGTCCGGGCTACCGCCCATGTCCGGCCCGGAGACCCGATGAGCGACGCCCCGATCCTCAGCGTGACCGAATTGAACCAGTGCGCCGACGGCCTGCTACGCGACGGGCTCGGCGTGGTACGGGTACAGGGCGAGGTCTCCAACCTGCGTCGCTACCCCTCCGGTCACCAGTATTTCTCCTTGAAGGACGACAACGCCGGCGTCAGCTGCGTCCTGTTCCGTGGCAATGCCCGCAACGCCGCCGCATTCGCCGACGGGGACGCGGTGCACATCCGCGGTCGCGCGGGCATCTACAGCGCCCGCGGCCAGTTTCAGATCATCGTGGAACACCTGGAACCCGCCGGCGAGGGGCGCCTGCTGGCCGCGTTCCAGCAACTCAAGCGCAAGCTCGAGGCCGAGGGTTTGTTCGCCCCCGAGCGCAAGCAGCCATTGCCGGCCCGGATCCACCAACTCGGCGTCATCACCTCCACCCAGGGCGACGTACGGCACGATATCGAACGCACCCTGGCGCGACGCTTCCCGCTGTTGCTGCCATTCACCCTGTACCCCACCGCGGTACAGGGCCCCCAGGCGGCCGGGCAGATCGTCGCGGCACTGGAACAGGCCGCGCGGGAGGACCGGGTCGATGTACTGATCCTGGCCCGTGGTGGTGGATCGCTGGAGGACCTGCAGGCTTTCAACGAGGAAACGGTGGCACGGGCGATCGCGGCCTGTCCAATCCCGGTGGTCAGCGGCGTCGGACACGAAACCGACATCACCATCGCGGACTTCGTCGCTGATCTGCGCGCGTCGACCCCGACCGCCGCGGCCGAGGCGGTCAGCCCGGATGCGACCGCCCTTCGCCAGCGCATCGTCCAGGCGCGCGAGCGCCTGCGGCGCCAACTGGCACAACAAATCGGGGGCGGCCAGCGGGCACTCGACGCCCTGGCCACTCGCCTGCAGCGCCGCCATCCGCGCCAGCTCCTGGAACGCGACAGCCAGCGCCTCGACGACCAGCGCGAACGCCTCCTGCGCGCCTGGCAGCGCCAGCACGAACGCGCCAGCCAACGCCTGCAGCGCGCCCAGTTGCGCCTGGCCGGCGCCGCCCCCGGCAACCAGCTGGCCGCGGCTGGCCTGCGCCTGCGACACCTCCAGCAGCGCCTCCTGCGGGTATCGCCGGCGCGCGCCATCCCGCCCCGGCGCGCGCAACTCGAGCACCTGGAACAGCGCCTGAGTGGCGTCGCGCGCCAGCAATTGCAGCAGCGTATTCGCCATCTCGACGCACTCCACCGCCAATTGCGCTCGCTCGGTCCGGAGTCGGTACTGGAGCGTGGCTACGCCATCCTCCAGACTCCGGAGGGCCGAGTCCTGCGCAGCGCCGACCAGACCCGCCAGGGCGACGCCGTGCACGCACGCCTGGCACGGGGATCCCTGGAGCTCGAAGTCCGCGAGACCCTGCCCGACACCCGCCCGGAGGTGCCCACGGACCCGGGCGGCACCCCGCAATAGCGCGAGACCCGGCCCCGTCAACGCGACGCGCGACCACCCCG
>SKNJ01000040.1 GCA_007120575.1 Thioalkalivibrio sp. | reverse complement strand
TCGCCGGCGGCACCAGCGAGTGCGAGACCAGCAGCGACAGGTTGCCGAGGCCCAGGGCCTCGGCCTGCAGCACCGCGATCGCCGCGGCCGGCGCGGTGGTTTCGAAGCCCACCGCCAGCAGCACGACCTCCCGTTCCGGGTGTTCGCGTGCGAGCGCCACTGCATCCAGCGGCGAGTAGATCACGCGCACGTCGCCTCCGGCCGCGCGCGCCGCGTTCAGATCCCCCAGCGTCCCGGGCACGCGCAGCATGTCGCCGAAGGTGCACAACGTCACCTGCGGGCGGCGGGTCAGCAGCACGGACTGGTCCAGGGTCTCGGCCGGCGTCACGCAGACCGGGCAGCCGGGTCCGTGGATCAGTTCCACACAGCCCTCCAGCAGTTCGTCCAGACCATGGCGCAGGATCGCGTGCGTCTGGCCACCACAGACCTCCATCAGCGTCCAGCGCCGGGTACAGGCAGCGCGGATCGCCTCGACCTGACGCAGGATCAACGCCGGGTCGCGGTATTCGTCCAGATGCTTCACCCGCGCTCCGGGACGGTCGGGGCGTGAACGGGGATCTCGCGCAGCGCCGCCAGGGTGCGTTCGGCCGCGGCCTCGTCGAGGGTCGCGATGGCGATGCCCGCATGCACCAGCACGTAGTCGCCGGGCCCCGCCTCCGGCGTGCAGGCCAGTGACACCGTGCGCGTCACGCCAGCGAACACCACGCGTGCCTGGCGGAACAGCGGGTCGTCGCCTTCCACCGTGTCGATGCGGCCGGGGATGGCAAGGCACATGGTGTCAGTCTCCTGTCGCAGGCGCTGCGGCCCGGCGCGCTATCACCGCCTGGCCCAGAGCCAGGCCGCCATCATTCGGCGGGATACGCTCTGGCCAGAGCGGGTGGAAGCCTGCCTTCCGCAGGGCATCCGAGCATTGTTCCAGCAACCACCGATTCTGAAAGCATCCGCCCGTTAGTACCACGTTGTCCATGCCACCAGCCCGTGCCGCATCCACCGCAAGCCTTGCCAGCGCGGCGTGGAGTCGGGTCGCCACGCGCCCGGGCGAGGCACCCGCCGCATGGTTCGCCAACAAGGCCTCGACCAACGGGCCCCAGTCGGCCCGCCAGGGTGTCGCGGCCGGTTCGAGGGGCATTCCGGGTGCGTCGAACGCCGCCCCTTCGGCCTCCGCCGCCTGCTGTACGAGCATCGCGGCCTGACCCTCGAAGCCCGCCTCCGTACGCAACCCGCTCAGGGCCGCGATCGCGTCGAACAGCCGCCCGATGCTGCTGGTCCAGGGCGCGTTGATCCCGCGCGCCAGCGCATGGGTCAGCGTGCGCCATTCGTACGGCGTGAACAGTGCCCGCGCGGGACTGGCGTCCAGTGCGTGCGGGTCGCCGTCGAAATGGGCATGCAGCAGGCCCAGCAGGGCCCGGCGTGGCTCGCGGATTGCGGACTCACCGCCGGGAAGGCGGAAGGCTCGCAGATGGCCGATGCGTCGATAACCCCCATCGACATCGATACTCAGGCACTCTCCGCCCCACAGCGTGCCGTCCTCACCCAGCCCGGCGCCGTCCCACACCAGGGCCAGGGCCGGACCGTGCAGCCCGTGCTCGGCAAGACAGGCCACCGCGTGGGCGTGGTGGTGTTGTACGGGGAAGACCGGCGTCCCCCACCCCTCGGCCAGACACGTGGAGGCGTAGTCGGGGTGCCGATCGCAGGCGATCCGGTCGACGGATACCCCGCACAACTCGCTCAGTGCCCGGGCCTCACCCAGGAGTCGTCGCAGCGACACGTCACTCTCGAGGTCACCGACATGGGCGCCGACCACCACCTCGTTCGTCAGGGCCAGCGCCGGCGCGACTTTCAGGTGGCCACCCAGGGCCAGCGTGACTGGGCCGTGATCCGGCAAGGGCACACGCAGTGGGGCGCAGCCGCGTCCCAGGCGCAGGCATTGCACGCGCTCGGCGGCCACCTGGAACACCGAGTCATCGAGCGCCCGCGCAACCGGGCGGTCGTGGTCCAGGATGAGGTCCGTAATCGCGCCGAGCCGTGCAACTGCCTCCTCGCCATCGATACAAAGCGGTTCGCCGCTGCGGTTGCCGGAGGTGCAGACCACAGGTCGGGCGAGCTCGTCGAGCAGCAGCTGGTGCAGGGGGGTGGCAGGCAACATCAGGCCCAGGCGCGAGAGGGCGGGGGCCACGCCCGTTGCCAGCGGATCTCCGGGCTGGCGACCGACCAGCACAATGGGGGCCTCGGGCGAGAGCAGCAGCACGCGTTCGGTCTCGGTGACCCGGGCCAGACGGTCCAGCCAGCCAGCGTCGGGTAGCATCACCGCCAGCGGCTTCTCCGGGCGCTGTTTGCGCGCGCGCAGGCGCGCGACCGCTGTTTCGCTGCCCGCATCCACCAGCAACTGAAACCCACCCAGGCCCTTCAGCGCCAGTACCTGTCCCTCGCGCAGCGCGGCTACCGCCGCGCGCAGGGCCGCGTCGCCGGTGGCCTGCTCGGCCCCGTCCGACGCACGCAGCGTCAGTTGCGGCCCACAGTCCGGGCAGGCCAGCGCCTCGGCATGCAAGCGCCGGTCGGCCGGGTCGGAAAACTCCGCCTGGCAGGCCGGACACAACGGGAAACCGGCCAATGTGGTGCGCCCCCGGTCCCAGGGCAGGGCCGTCGTAATGCTCCAGCGCGGCCCGCAGGCCGTGCAGGCCGTGAACGGATAACGATAGCGCCGGGCTTCCGGATCGCGGAGCTCGGCGAGGCAGTCGGGGCAGGGTGCGCGATCCGGAGCCAGCGCCGGGGCACCGCCCTGGCTGGGGCTTGGTACGACACGAAATGCAGTCGCTCCGGACACGGGGCCGGCGGTCACGGTGATCGCATCAATGCGCGCGGCCGCCGGGGCCTCCTGCTCCAGCGCGGCGCGGAACGCAGCCAGTGCCGCATCCGTCCCCTCGGCCTCGATCACCACGCCCTCGGGGATGTTGCCAACCGACCCCGAGAGTCCGAGTTGCCGGGCCTGCACCGCGACCAATGGCCGAAACCCCACGCCCTGCACCCGACCGGTGACGATCAGCCGCCAGTGCACAAGCGACGAGGCATGCGGTGCGGCGTCGTTCACGCCACGTCCAGGCTCCGCAGCAGGATCTGCTGGGCCTCGGGATGGGCATCGTCGTCCGAGGTCTCGACCTCCAGCTCGGCCCCCTCGGCGACGGTGCCGCGGGTCCCGTCCTCGAAGTGCTCGCGGAAATGCTCCGGCGTGATGTGCGCCAGCGCGCCCAGCCACACCCGCACCCGAGTGACCCGCGCGGCGTCGTTATCGACCGCCACCTGCTCGATCTTGCGCATCAGGTCGGCCATCAGCGAAAACTCGTGCATCCGCTTTCCTCCACAGGGTGAACTCCCCTGATGCTGGCACCGTCCGCGATGCCTGTCATCCCGGACACCAACGCGGACGAGCCGCATCAGGACCTCGAACCGGTGGACGGCCGGACGGTACCGACCCGATTCGCGGCGCGGGAATTCCCGGGGTAGACTCGTCCCATGTCCAGCTCCAACCAAGCCGCCCCGTCGGCATGAGTCTGCGCACCCGTTTTTTGCTGATCGCCGGCGCCTTGGTATTGCTGGGGCTGGCGGGCGCATGGCTTGCCTTCGAACGGATCGCCGAAGGCATCATCGAACAATGGGGCCAGCGCGTAGCCGAGATCCAGGTACGCTACGACAGCGCCCGCCTGCAGCAGCCACTGGAACGCGAGATCGCCCTTTCCCGGCAGCTTGCCGATTCCGGCGTCATCCGCCGCTTCGCCCGTGCGCCGGAGGACGCCGCCCGCGAGGCCGCCGCCATCGAGGAGATGGAAAGCTTTCGCAACAACTTCCGCGACAACAACTACTTCGTCGCCCTGCGCGCAACCGGCGCCTACTACCATAACAACGCGGCCAACGAGTTCCGCGACGCACCCCTGCGCTATCACCTGGATCCGGACAAGCCGGACGACGCCTGGTTTTTCCGCCTGATCGAGGAGGGCCGGGATTTTCACCTGAACGTCAATCCGGATACCGAGCTGGGTGTCACCAAGCTGTGGATCGACGTGCTGATCCGCGACCGCGACGGCACCATTCTGGGCATGACCGGCACCGGGCTCGAGCTGGAGGATGTCCTGCGCGATGTCATCGATATCGACCAGCCCGGCATTACCACCCTGTTCGCCGACTTCAGCGGGGCCATCCAGCTCTACCGCGACCCGGAGTTCATCGAATTCGCCAGCCTGGTCCAGCCGGAGGGGCAGAAAAGCACCGTGGACCGGCTACTGGACCGCCCGCGTGATCGGGAACGTCTCCAGGCAATGATGGAGGAGCTGCGCAACCTCCCGGATCCGGAAGGCGAGGTGCGAACCGACTTCGTGCAGGTCGATGGCCAGCGCCAGCTGGCCGGAATTGCCTACCTTCCATCGCTGGGCTGGTACGAAATTACCCTGCTGGACCTCGACGAGGTCATGCCGGTACGCCACTTCGCACCGGTGCTTGTGGTGTTCGGCCTTACCCTGCTGATCGCTCTGCTGCTGTTCCATTTCGCATTGCAGCGTCTGATCCTGCGTCCGGCCACTGCCCTGGAACAGGCGATGGCTCGCATTCAGTCAGGCGACCTGAGGCCGGTAGAGCTGCCCGATGGACGTAGCGAAATGGGCCGGCTGATCCGCCACTACCAGGGCATGGCCGACGCCATCCGCGAACAGACCCGCGACCTCGAGAGCAAGGTGCGCGAACGCACCGAGGCCCTCCACCGACTGGCTCGGAAGGATCCGCTAACCGGGCTCATCAACCGTCGCGGCATGGACGAACTGCTGGACGACCACGTCCAGCGCGCCCGGCATTCGGGTGACCCGTTCGGCGTGATCTATCTCGACCTCGACCACTTCAAGCCCCTGAACGACAACCACGGACATGCCGCGGGTGACGAGGCCCTGTCGCGGGTCGCCGACAAACTGCGCGGGG
>SKNJ01000045.1 GCA_007120575.1 Thioalkalivibrio sp. | reverse complement strand
GCGCGATCGGGGTGCGCAGCTCGTGCGGGTGATTGTAATGCGCCATGATCGCGACATGCCGCCCGCTTTCCACCAGCCGTTCCAGCAGGCTTAACAGCTCGTCGGCATCCGCATCCGTCACAAAGCGGTATGGCCAGAAGGTCAGTGCCTTGGTGCCGATGCGGATGGTTTGTACATGCTCCAGCCCGGGTGCGAGCAGCCCTTCGAGGTAGGCCCTCAGGTGCTGGGTCTTCATCACCATCGGGTCGCCACCGGTCACGAGCAGGTCACTGATCGCCGGATGCGAGCGCAGATAGCCGTGCAGCTGGTCCGCGTCGGTGGTCGCGATCCGCAGATTCTTGTCGCCCACGAACTGGGCCCAGCGAAAACAGAAGGTGCAATAGCTGTGACAGGTCTGCCCCTGGCTGGGGAAGAACAGAACGGTCTCGCGGTACTTGTGCTGCAAACCCTCGAGAATCTCCCCATCGCCCTCGTCCGGGCGGTTCAGTTCCATCTGGCCGGCCGGATGCGGGTTGAGTTCGCTCCGCAGTTCCCGAGCCAGAGCGGTAATGGTTTTGCGATCCGCGTCGCTGCGATGCAGGTCGGCCATGCGCTCGAAGGCCTCCGGCGAGAGCATCTGGCGTTGCGGAAAGGTGAGCTGGAACATCGGATCGTGCGGGACATTCTCCCAGTCGATCAGCTCCTCGATCACGTATTCGTTGACCCGGAACGGCAGCACGCTCGCGACCACGCGCATCTCGAAACGCATGGCTTCGGGGAGACGCTTGAGTGCCGGAATGCGCTCCAGAGAGCGGTCATTGAAGACCTTGAAGTCACGGGGCTCGACAAAGCCCCGCTTCGGATCGCGATAGAACTGAACGACGGAATTCATCCGTACCTCCTGCCCCTGCCGGAATCCACGCCGGAGCCGCGAGCCTGCCGGACAGCGTACCTGCCCGCGGCTTCCGCGAAGAACCGCCGTGCGTGTCCCCGTCTGGATGGATCATTGATCCGGAGCGGGCCGACGCGTTCGCCGTGTGCCCTGCCCGGACAAGACAACCTCGGTGCCTGATGCTGGCGCCGGGCTCCGGAGCCCCGGACGGACGTCAGCGCGAAGTTTAGATGCGCGAAACTATCAACTAAGGCCCGTAACCACAAGTAAAACCACGCTTGTAATCGCCCTGATCTTCCAGGGGTATTCTGATCCGGGCGCGTCTGCGTTACCCTTGCTCCCGGCTCAGGAGGACAGCATGCACCCCGAATTCCCGCAGGAAGGCATTATTCACCTCAACCACGCCGCAGTGGGCCCCTGGCCGCTACGCACCCAGCAAGCGGTCTGCGAGTTCGCGCGCGAGAACGTGCGCGAGGGCTCGCACCATTACCCGAACTGGCTGCAGAGAGTGGAAGACACGCGCAAGCTGGCCAGCGAGCTGGTGGGCGCCGCCCAGCCCGACGATATTGCGTTCGTGAAGAACACCTCCGAGGCATTGTCGATGGTGGCGTTTGGCCTGCCTTGGGTGGAGGGCGACAACGTGGTCATCCCGCGTGACGAGTTTCCTTCCAACCGGGTAGTGTGGCTGGCTGCGGCGGAACGCTTCGGGCTGGAGGTGCGCGAGGTCGCGCTGGGGGAGGAGCCGGAACGCGCGCTGATCGACGCCTGTGACCGTCGGACGCGGTTGCTGTCATGCAGCGCCGTACAGTACGCCAGTGGCCTGCGCATCGACCTGCAGATCCTCGGGGCGGAACTCCGCGCCCGGGGTATCCGGTTTTGCGTGGATGCGATTCAGCACCTGGGCGCGCTGCCCTTCGACGCGGAGGGGTGCCTGGCGGATTTCGTGATGGCGGACGGGCACAAGTGGTTGCTGGCGCCCGAGGGAATCGGCCTGTTTTATGTGAACCCGGAGATCCGCGAGCGCCTGCAACTGCAGGAATACGGCTGGAACATGCTGGCGCATGCCGGTGATTTCGCCAATCCGGGCATGGAACCCGCGCGCAGCGCCCGCCGCTTCGAACCGGGTAGCCCCAATATGCTGGGGATTCATGCCCTGCACGCAAGCCTGTCGCTGTTGCTGGAAACCGGGATGGACGCCATCGATCACGACATCCGCACCCACTGGATGCACTTGGCCGAGGGACTGGAAGGCCGTGGCTGCGAGATCCTGACCCCGCGCGCCCGCCGGGCCGGCATTCTGGCCTTCCGCCCGCCAGTCCGGGATCTGGATCGCTTTTATGCGGAATTGCAGGGGGCGGGCGTGCTGTGCGCGCTGCGGGGCGGCGGCATCCGCTTCGCGCCGCACTTCTATCACACCGAGGAGCAGATCGAACAGGGGCTAGTGGCCGTGGAACGCGCGCTGGAACAGGCCCGCATGACCTCGGCCTGAGCCGCTGGACTGATCAGAAGGTATGCGTCTTGCGGTCCGAATTCAGCATGCCGCCCAAATGCTCCTCGATCCGCCGATGCGTAACGCCCTTGTCGGACTTGTTGAACTGGACACCGATTCCTCGCAGGCGATTGCCCTGCGCGCGCGGGGGGGTGATCCAGACCACCGTGCAGGGCGTGGGAAGCCGGTCGGAATCCTCGAGTAGTGACAACAGCAGGAACACCTGGTCGCCCAGCTTGTAGGGCTTGTCCGTGGGAATGAACAGCCCCCCGTTCGTTACGAACGGCATATAGGCAGCGTACAGCGCGGGTTTTTCCTTGATTGCCAAGGTCAGCATGCCCTGCCCGGCCATACACCCTCCCTGATTCACGGTCGCAATGACTGGGGCGTCGAGTATCCCCCAACCGGCCTGCCGATGCCAAGCCAACGCTACATTCGAGCGATCAGCGTCCGCCTTTCGGCAGGAACGCCAGGGCGATATCCTCCATCCGCAGGGCCGGGTTCAACGATGTCGACAGCTGGCGCTGCCAGGTATTCGCACGGCCCGCCAGTGTGGCCAGCCCCCGCGCCCCGTGCCGGCGCGTGAACGCCTCGAGCTCGGGCCGCGGGAAGCGCCGACCAAAGGTATCCAGCTCGCCAGTCGCCAGCAGCCGCTGCGCCGATAGCAGCAGGGCCTGCAGGCGCGGCAACAGCGTCTCCGGAAGGCTGCGCTGCATCGTGGCGGCCAGCGGGGTGACGGCGTCGGCCGATAAAATCTGCTGTAGCACCTCGCGGTCCTGCTCCCAGCCCGCCATGCGCTCGGGCTCGGTCAGCAGATCGCGCGCCGCCATCGGGCGGCCCAGCGCGGCGGCGTAGGCCTCCTCGACCGCGGCCTCGTCGGCCGCCAGCGGGCGCAACCAGTCGTGTACCTGCTCCAGTGGCGGGGTCGGGACCTCCACATCCTCGCAACGACTGCGGATGGTGGCCGGCAGACGTGCCGGCTGTGCCGCCTCGAGGATCAGCAGCGCCCCGCCGGGGGGTTCTTCCAGGGTCTTTAGCAGCGCGTTGGCGGCATGCAGGGTCAGCGAGTCGGCCGGGCGCACCCGCACCACGCGCAGACTCCCCGACCCGCTGAGTGACAGGAATTCGGTCGCGTCCCGTACCGCGTCGATCACGATCGCTTTGCCGGGTTCCTCCGGTTCCAGCATCCAGACCTCGGAATGGACTCCTCCAATCAGGCTACGGCAGCTGTTGCATGCACCGCAGGGGGGATCGCGGTCGCTTGCCCGCTCACAGAGCAGGGACTGCACCAGGCTGACCGACAACAGGGATTTACCCACCCCGGACGCGCCCCGAATCAGCAAACCATGCGGAAGCCGCCCGGCCCGGCCGCGCGCGACCAGCCGGTCGCGGGGGGCTTCCAGCCATGGCGGGAGTGGTGGCGGGGCAGCCGGGCTATCCACCGCCATCGCCCCGCCCCTGCGCGGCATTGGCCAGGCGTGCTCTCACGCCGGCAAGAATCCGTTCCCGCACTCCCTCCGGGGTATCCGCCGCGTCCACCACCAGATAGCGGGCCGGATCGGCCTCGGCGCGGGCCCGATAGGCGTCGCGGGCGCGCGCGAAGAAATCCAGCGCCTCGCGCTCGATACGGTCACGCCGCCCGCGCTGCAACGCGCGTTCCAGGCCGGCGGCGGGATCAATATCGAGCAGGATGACCAGGTCCGGACGCAGATCCGCCTGTACCCAGTCCTCCAGCACCCCGATTCGCTGCATCCCGAGGCCGCGTCCGGCCCCCTGGTAGGCGTAGCTGGCATCGGTGAAGCGGTCGCTAACGACCCAGCGTCCGGCCTCCAGCGCCGGGCGGATCACCTCGGCCAGATGTTGCGCACGCGCCGCGAACATCAGCAGGAGTTCGGCGTCGGCATGCATGCCCGGCAGATCCGGATCCAGCAGCAGGCCGCGCAGTCGTTCGCCCAGCGCGGTACCACCGGGCTCGCGGGTGAGCACCGGGGGATGGCCCAGCGCCGTCAGTTCCTGTTCCAGATAGGTGAGCTGAGTGGTCTTGCCGGATCCCTCGATCCCCTCGAGGACAAGGAACTTTCCAAGACCGAACGGGCTTGCACTGGCAACTTCCACGGACATCAACAAGGGCTCCTGTAATGGCTCAACGCCGACCGTAGCGATCGGCATTGCCGCCGAGCTGGTAGCGGATCACCGCCTCGCGGTGTTCGCGATAGGTCTCGGAAAAATGGTGGCTGCCATCCCCGCGCGAGACAAAGAACAGGTCATCGGTTCGCGCCGGCCGTGCGGCCGCCTCAAGGGCCGCGCGGCCGGGCAGCGCGATCGGCGTCGGCGGGAGCCCCGCACGGGTATAAGTATTGTACGGATGGTCACGTTCCAGTTCCGCCCGCGTCAGCCGCTGCACACCGGTCTCCTGTACGTACAGCAGGGTTGGGTCGGTCTGCAGGCGCATACCCCGCCGGAGGCGATTCACAAAGACCCCGGCAACCCGGTCCCGCTCGTCGCCGCGCCCGGTTTCACGCTCGACGATCGATGCCAGGATCAGCAGTTCGTATGCGTTCGCTACGGGATGATCGTCGATCCGGCCAGCCCACGCCTGC
>SKNJ01000309.1 GCA_007120575.1 Thioalkalivibrio sp. | reverse complement strand
GTTCAAGGAGCGGCCCGATCTCGAACCGCGCTATTGGAAGGGCGCACTGTGGTCGCCGCCCTCCTTCGCCGCAAGCTGCGGCGGCGCACCGATTGCCATCGTGCGCCAGGCCATCGAACAGCAGCCCACGCCACGCTGAAATCGAACGCCGGCTGCGCCGTCCGCGCGCAACAATGCCCACAGGGGGCTTGTTTACGCGTTTTCAGGGCTGCTGGGCGGAGGTGCTTGGGGACGCCGCCGAGCCGCCCGGGTGCCGGCGGCGCCTGCGTCCGTCGCGGCTGCGCTCCTGCAGGAGCACGCCCACGAAGAGGGCCAGCACGACCTGTGTGGCGGGAATGTGCCAACTGAAGTCGCCGAGGCTCACCAGCGCCAGTGCCGCCAAGCCGGCGTAGAGGGCCACCCGCTCGGTGCTCAGGTGCGCGGCGCGGATCAGCCCTGCGATGACCACAAGCAGAAGGAGCGCCCCGATCAGACCCATTTCCACAAGCCATTGCAGAAGGTCGTTGTGCGCGTAGTCGTACCAGCCGCTGATGTCGCCGGGCTGGATTTGCTTGAAGGCGGCCTCAAAGCCGCCGAGACCGATGCCGTGCAGGTACCAGCGGGCCGGAAACTCGTTCACCATCAGCAGAAAGATCTCGAACCGGCTGTCCTCGAGTTCGGTCGCCAGCAGCCGTTCGGCAAGCGGCGTAAGCCCGTACCAGGCGGCGGCGAGCACGGCGGCACCCAGTGCGAGGTACGCGGGCCAGACCGAGCCCCCGCGCAGTACCTGTCGGTGCCGCGACCAGAGCAGCAGCCCGACCGCGACGCCGACCACGGCGGCTCCGCTGCCCAGCCGTGACGCACTTGCAAACAGCGCAGCCCCGATCACCACGCTGGTCATCAGGCTGCCCGCGAACTTGAGCTCCCGTGGCAGGCGACCCAACAGGGGCATCTCGCGAATCCACCAGACGGCAACGCTGAGCGGCCACAGCAAGGACAGGTACGCGGCAAAGAGGTTGCGGTTGCTAAAGCTGCCGTGCACGAAATCCACGTTATTACGTGGCCAGATCCCGAAGATGGTGTCGGCACCGGCCGCATGTGCCGTCACGCCGTAGATCGCCTGGAAGACCGCCATGGCCGCCAGTGCGAGCCAGAGCACATTGCGCTGCGACGACCGCATCCCGCGCGCGACCCAGGCGATCGTGAACAACGCCACGAAGGCGACCCAGCCGCGCAGCGTGGCGCCGATGTCGGGAGACCAGTGCCGCGGAGAGAAATCCCGATGCTTCCACAGTGCCTCCGGGTAAGGTCCGAAGGCGCCGGCCAGCGCCGGGATCGGGAGCACCTGCAACAGGGCATAGAACGTGAACACGCCACCGAAGGCCAGCCACAAGCGATTGGGCGGGGGCAGCGCCCCCCGCAACGGCAACGTGGCCAGAATGCCCGCGAGCAGTGCTCCCGAGGCCAGGACCAACTGGCTCGCCGTCAGCGTGAGCGGGGTGCGGTTCCCCAACATCAGTGGCAGCAGCAGAGCCACCGCCGTGATGACCAGAACGGCGGCATGGGTGCCCAAGCCGGCCGGGGACCGCGTCCGGTGGCGCGCCCGGCGCTCCACGCCCCAATCAGTAGTCGATGCCGGCAATGAGCCACTCCTGGTTCTTCTGGATGATCCGGTAACGGATGGGGCCGCTCGCCTGCACCCTGCGCCCGCCGGGATAGTGCACGGCGAGGTCGAACTGGCCGGAGAGGATCCACGCCTCGCCGTCGGGCTCCGCTTGCACAATGTCGATGCTGAGCTCGCGCAGGTCGGAACGCGAGAAGACCCTCGTGTAGGTGAGCCGGAACCACTCGCGGCCCTGGTTCCGGTTCTCGCGTGGATGGGCGCTGAGCAGGCGCATCAGGACCTCGATGTCGCCCTGCTCGAAGGCATGCTGGTAACCGCCGATGACGTGCATGACCGCTTCGAGCGCATCGCCGTCCGCGATCTCTTCAACGCGAGGCGCGGTGCCGTTCACCGGCCGTTCGGCCGCTGCCGGCATCACCGCTGCGACCGCCTTCACACCTGCGCCGCCGGCGCGTCCGCCAACCGCATCCGCGCCCTGATCCGGGTCTTGCCGCGCCTGCAGCTCCTGCGCGACGGTCCAGCGATCGGGGGCGTAGGTCAGGTACACATGGAGGACGCCGAGCAGGGCCAGGATCAACGCCAGACCCAGCGCCTTGGCTTCCGGGTGCCGGATGGTGCCGAGTCGGTTCTGCAACAGCACCTTCAGGCCGGGACCGAAATGGACGCCGCGATGGCGCCGCCTCGCTCCGGCGGGAGCCCGGGGGCGGGCCCGGCGCGGCCGCTGGATCGGCTCGGCCGCCTGCCCCGGCGCCTCGCGAAACTGCGTGTACGCACGCTGGACTGCCTGGAACCGCGGCGTGAGCCAAGCCGCCAGATCGGGGGACCGATCCGGGTGAAACGCTGCGAGCAGCCGCCGGTATTGGCCCAGGCGCTGCGCCGGGTCACCGTCCAGCCCCGCCGCGTCCTCGCGTAGCCGATCCTGCGCGAACAGCAGCCGGTCGAGCTGCTGGTAAATCTGCCAGAGGCGATCCGCTTCGGCGTCGGCCGACCCCAGCATCCGCGTGAGTCCGCTACCTGCGTGGCCCTCCCGGCCGCTCACCCAGGCCAGGGTAGCTCGCAGTTCGCGCGCATCCAGGTGCTGGATGGGTCCCGTGCGCAGTCGCAGGGCCAGGTCGCGCAGGGCGTTGTCGTCGAGGTCCATCGACATTCAGTCGCTCGAGACGGGAACGGTTTCGAGCCGCAGGGCATCCAGCCAGAGCCGGCCGGCGAGGAAGCGGTCGAAATCGAGCCGCGTCGGATCCCGGCGAACCTGCAAATTTAACAGTGAGCCGCCCTCCGGCACCTCGAGCTCGACCCGGAACGGCGTCCAGTCGAAGTCGCGCGCGGGCACGTCGATCCGGGCGCGCACCCCCTCCCCCCCGGAAACCGCGAGATAGGGAAGACTCGTCGTCGTCAGTCCCTCGGCTCGCCAGGCGCCCGACAGCACCCAGCGACGGGGCTCCCCGTGCAACGGAATCCGCAGGGAGAGTCCGGCCAGGCGCAGATTCTCCCGGCCCACGAAATCGACCCGGAGACTCGCCGGCTCGGTGACGAAGGTCTCCAGGTCGCGGCTCACGCGCGCCCCGGCGGGCATCTGCGTGCGCCAGGTCAGGCCGCGGCCGCCACCGAGCTCGTGCTGGAAATCCGCGTTCGGCACTTCGCCGGGGCGGTAGTCGGGGAAGCTGTCCTGCCACGCGGTCATGGCGAGCCCCCATTCCCCCTCGGCGATCGCCAGGTCGACAAAATCCAGCAGCGCCGGATCCTGCGGCGGACGCGGTTGCGGCAATCGGGACCAGGCCTCGGCACCCAGCTCCATCCCGCCGTAGCGACGCGCGAGGGCCAGGACCGCCAGCAAGTATTCTTCCGTTTCCGGCAGCACCCGCCCGAAAAGGTCGGCGGGATCCGCAATCCACAGCGAGGCCACGGCCAGGGCGTCTGCCGTACCCCCGGGATTCCCCTGCAACCAATGGCGCAGGTAGTGCTCCGCGAGGTCATAGCGCATCAGCTCGTAGGTCAGCGCAACGACCTGCCAGTTCAGGTTTCGGTGCCTGGGGTGGACGGCGACGGCGGCTTGAACATGCTGGAGGACGCGCTCCCGGCTTTCGCCCGCCTGACGCGCGAACAGGGCCCGGCTGAACCAGCGCGTGGGATCGAGCGGATAGCGCTGCAGTTGCCAGGCGAGGACCGCCTCAGCCGCGGCGGGCTCCAGGCCGGGAGCATCGTCCACGGCGGCCGCGACGGCCCGACCGCTCAGCCCCCCCCAGGGCTGCCGCGTCTCGAGCTGGAACATGCTTACTTCCGGGTGCGTCCAGTCGAGGCTGCGCAGGGTCTGATACTCGGACAGCGCAATCCAGAACGCGGCCGCGCCCGCGAGGGGCAGCGCGAGCCAGCGCAGGGCGAAGAGCATCAAGTATCCCCCGAGCGATCAGGAGGCCTTACGAGGGCGGACCTCTTCGGTTTCCAGCTGCCCCTTGTCCGGCTCGTAGTTGTAGTAATAGGCCGAATAGTACGAATACTCGGGGCTCTCGAGATCGACCCGGTTGAGGATGACGCCAAGCAAGGGGGCCTGGACCTGGCGCAGCCGCTGCACCGAGATCCGGAAGTTCTCCTTCCCGGTCTTGCCGGCCGCGGCCACGAGCACCACGCCATCCACCATGCGCGATGCGACGACCGCGTCGGCCAGGCCCAGGATGGGCGGGGCATCCACGATCACGTGATCGAAGATCCGCCGGCAATCGCTGAGCACCTTCGCAAGCTGGTTGGAACTGAGCAATTCGGCAGGGCTGGGGGTAGCGTGCCCCGCGGGCATCAGCGACAGCCCGTCCACGCCGCTTCCGTGAATGACGGGATGCTCCGGCTGGGTCCCCGTGCTCACCCGGGAGATGGCGTCGGTGAGTCCCGGTGAACGCGGTATGCTGAAATCGCGGTGCACGGATGGCCTGCGCAGGTCGGCATCGATCAGCAGCACCGACGCACCGTTCTGCGCGAGCACCGTGGCCAGGTTGGCCGCCGCCGTGGTCTTGCCCTCGCCCTGAGAGGGACTGGTGAAGAGCAGAACCCTGGGCATTCCCTCCGGGGTCGAGAACATCAGGCTGGTACGCAGGGACCGGAAGGCCTCCGACACCGCCGATTTCGGGTGTGTGGCGCTGTAATGGGACAGCGCGCGCTCCGGCCGGCCCGTCGCAGCCGTTGCGCGCTGGTCGCGTAGACGCAGCAAGGGGATGAGACCCAGCACGGGACGGTCCACCTGGCGCTCGATGTCTTCCGTGCGGCGGATGGTACTGTCCAGGAACTCGAGCAGCAGCGCGAGTGCGATCCCGATCATCAGGCCGAGCATGGATGCGATCGCGAGGTTCTTCTGCAGATTGGGCCGGAAGGCT
>SKNJ01000033.1 GCA_007120575.1 Thioalkalivibrio sp. | reverse complement strand
TCCCGGCCGATCTCGGCCAGCAGATTGTGAAAGCGATTGCGTTCTTCCGGGTCAAGACCGGCCGTGGGTTCATCGACGATCAGCAGCCTGGGATCACCCAGCAGGGCCTGGGCGATGCCGAAACGCTGGCGCATGCCGCCGGAGTAACTGGCCACCGCTTTTTTCCGATGATCATGCAGGTTGGTCTGGACCAGCAAGGCTTCGACCGCCTGGCGCCGGGCCTTGCGATCATCCATGCCCTTGAGCAGGGCGATATGTTCGAGCAGATCCTCGGCGCTGATGCGCGGGTAGACATTGAAGTCCTGCGGCAAGTAGCCGAGCATGGCGCGAATGCGGTCCGGCTCGCGGCTGACATCGATGCCATCGAACTCGATGGTGCCGCTGTCAGCCGGCTGCAGGGTCGCGATGGTCCGCATCAGGGTCGACTTGCCCGCCCCGTTGGGACCGAGCAGACCGAACATGCCGGCCGGAATGGTCAGGCTGACGTCATCCAGCGCCTTGACGTCGTTGCCGTAGGTTTTGCTCAAGCCTTCGATGACCAGCATGGCCGTTTCCCTCAAGTGTTCGTGGAATCAGCGTCACACTTTAGAGCAAACCATGCGCACCTGACATGGGCTAAAGGTCATGATCTGCGACCAGTGTCCGGCCGCCATGGTGCGGGGAGGGAGGAAATGGTGGAGCCGAGGGGAATCGAACCCCTGACCTCAGCAGTGCGATTGCTGCGCTCTCCCAACTGAGCTACGGCCCCACGGTGGTTGGCAAATGTCCGCGCGGATTCAAACCGTACGGGCGAGCGCGATTATAACTCCATTGGCCCAGTGGATACAGCCCGATGATGGTCCCGGAGGATACCCAGTGGGGGTTGAGGCAGCCGTCAATCGTGTGCAGGATGTGCCCAAGACTGCAGGTGACACAGTCTCGCTCTTGATTACGTTAGTCACACCGCCACTTAAAAAAACCTGAGGGGAATCATGCAAAAGAACCTGCGCAAACCCGGCTTCGGCGAGCGAATTCAGCAACTCGCCTATCTGCTCAAGCACACCTTTACCCTGGTCGGTCGCGATCCCGGCATCATCAGACCCTGGATTCGCATGACCATTTACGGGCTGGTGATGACCTGTTTTTTCTTTGCCGCCATCATGGCCTTTGTCGTCGGCGCCCACGGCCTCGGCTGGATTTTGCTGACGATCTCTGTGCTGCTGTTCATTTACAAGTTTTTCTATTTCACACGCCAGGAACTGCGCCAGAGCTGGCTGGTCAGCGAAGCACTCCAGGGACGCAAACGAAGCGCCGATGAAGCAAAAGCCCGCGTCAAGGAACTGGCCTGGACAGCACGCAAGATTGCCTTGATAGACCTGCTGGTGTCATGGTTCATGGCCATGGCGCGAGGCAACAACAAGTCAGGTCGACTCGTCAGGCTTCTGCTACGCGGCATAGAAGAAGTTTGGGACTTGCTCAATCACTACCTGTTGCCGTCGGCGGCTGTCGACAGTCTGGGCATTCGCGATGGTGTGTCGCGCATGGGCAAGCTCAAGGACAACGTACCCGAAACGCTGGTCGGTGTGTTCGGTATCGATATCGCCGCGCGTGCTGTCGGCACCATCATGGGCCCTATCTACTTCCTGCTATTTATCGGTGCCATCGCGCTTGGCGTGTGGGTGGGTGATGCCGTGCCAGCTTTCTACGCCGGCGATATCCGGGCCATGCTTGAAGATGTCGATGCCGACTTCCTGCCGGACCCGATGCACTTTTCCTGGCTGCCATTGCTCATTGCCATCTGGATCGGCAAGCTCGGCAGCGTGATCCTGGAGCGGTTGAGCACGTCAGTGAAAGTGATCTATTTCTCCATCTTCTACATGCGCATCACCCACGTCGACGACATCATCCCCGAGATTCGCGACGACCTCGACAGCTACCTGCGCATGGAAGCCGAGGATCCGGACCCCGTGGCAGCGCCAAGCTAACCGGCCTGCAAAGACTGGGCCCGGCAGCATGTGCTGCCGGGCCCTTCGTGGTCGGACGCAAACGACCTCATCAGTAATTCAGATTTTAAGGAACCTCGGTCTGATTTCATTCAAACCGGTCGAAAAAGATCTCCGACTGGAAGCTACGATAGGCCAATTGGAATGAGCCCTGTTGAGCGCGAGCCGATCCGGTCGCAGTGACGGAAATCCATCCGGTTCGGTCCGAGACCCAGTCAATCAGCGGTCGATTACTCTCGGGGCATGACAGGAAGGCCCATTGCAATTCGTCCCCACCCGCGTGAATGCTCAATTGGGACCAGAAATCCGCCTGGCCCGGGTGTTCGTCGCAAAGCGAGAAGAAATAGCGATGTCCCTCGTGGACGAAGACCTCGAAGGTCCAATCGCCATCGGGTCCGATATAACCAGTGGGTGTGGTATTCCATGCGCTACTCGTGGCGATTGGCATGGGATTGTTTCGGATTTCCACCATGGCATCAGCATCACTCCAGGCAGAATTATTTCCACCGAAGTCATCGTCACCAGGAAGATGCAGCCCCATGTAATACTTGCCGGTGTGCGTGCTATTACCGACAGTCAGGCTGGCACCATTGAAGCGGCGGACGGTATAGCGATCAACTGTCGTACTATAATTCCAATCAGCCAGCTTGATGTTCCGACCGGCCCATGTCATTCGATTTTCAGACAACCAGGCTTCGACTGTCGGATCGATAATCTCGGATGTCCCCAGGTTCTGATAAGTGAATCTGCCATCCAGAGAAAATGAGTCGCCGTGATAGACGACCAGATCGGACTGCAGAGAGCGGAAATATCTCGGATTTCGAGGTGCGTCTTCGTCCCAGTCCGGGTGTGATTCTACCCGGTAGAATGCGACGGAGGCATCATCCACGCTTTCATCGCCATAAGCTGATCGGATTGCCTCTGTATCATCGGCATGCAGGTAGCCGATCCGGTGGCGCTTCGGTGCGTAGTTCATGACAGACGGCCACCAGACATCCTGGTGTTCCCACGGGTGGCGCAGACTAAAACAGTGACCCAACTCATGGAGTGTCGTGTAGCGGAAGCTCCTCTCCGAACTGAGCGACCCCGGCTGGGCTGCAAGTTCCTCATCGAGGGACCAATTGACGCTGTCGTTGTAAGCGATCACGCATTCGGCGATAGGACCATCCCCGTACCACCTGAAAGCTGCGAGAGCAATCGTGCTACCCCATTCACGGTCCAACCAGTCATCCAGCTCGGCATCGCTTTGGAACCCCGCCATTTCAAACTCATCATTTCCCCACTCGAAAGTATCACTGGGTTCGGTGCGTACTCGAAAGACGTCGCCACCATAACGGTTCCATCGAGCCATCATTTGCTGGTCAACGGGCGCCCAGGGGGACCACTCCGGCGGGAATTGATCAAAGACGATGGGCAATTCCGGCGGCATGTTCGGATTGAACGAATACCTGTCCCCACTTCCCAGCTCATCTTGAAAGCTATCATCCACGGAAAGGCTGTGCACAGGAACGTCCACGCCATAGTCCGTGGTCATTTCCGGGCCAGTGAACTCCTGTTCATCCTCTGGCGGCATATCATCCGCGACATTGCGCGTGGCAGAAGGTACAAATCGCTTGGAAGGCAGATCTTTCGTCGAAGTAGCTGACGGCAATGCCGGCGGTGGTGCTTCGAGTACTCGTTTTTCGGAATCACGAAGTAATTCCATGGCATTTTCCACGGCGGGTTCGACAAGCTGGTCTGTCAGGCCCTCTATTTCTCCGTGAAAACGGATCATTCCTCCTTCAGTGATTCTGTGAACCCCCTGTGCAGCTCCAACAAAAGGAACAAGCGAACGTTGTTCAGCAGGTTCGACAAACAACAGATACTGCTGGTCTTCATCCAGGTGAACCGTGACGCTGAGTGCATGATTCAGGTCACCGATTCTCCCTCCCGGCTGAGTAATGACAAAATCCGGCCGACATGCACCAACCACGCATTCCTCGGTAGCAAAATGGTAGTCGGTAAAAATAAAATCACTTCGATCATTCCAACGTGACTCGGAGGTTACCAATCTGGCTACGACGACCGAATCAGATTCATGCACCATCTGGTCAAGCGTCATCGATATCGTCGAATACGGCGAGTGCGCATAACCCCATACGGGAATGAACAAAATAATTACTCCAAGAAGGATGGCCCGTGACTTCATATTCTTTATCCTGCGTCGCAATCAAAAATGAGTAGCTGACTCAAGACGGAAGGTTTGAAATTCCCGCCCATTCAACCCTTTCTACGAAATCCCCGCCACAACTGTGACAAATCCTGCTGCTGAAGCTGGCGATGGGTAAAAAGAGCTACCATGATCCGTTCACACCGCATCTCAGGAGGTAACAATGAAGGGATTCTTGTCTGGTCTGCTCTTGGTTCTGGCGCTTGGTCACACAGCGAACTGTGAGGGAGCCGAAGCAACACTCAATGACCTGCTTTTGGCATTTCTTGCGGGAGCGTCGTCCAATGACGCCTCTGTTCATGATCGTTTCTGGGCAGAGGATCTGGTGTATACGAGCTCATCTGGAGCCCGCTTCGGCAAGGCCGAGATCATGGACGGCCTTGACGCTTCTGCTGAAACCGTTGCAGACGGCCCGGACTACGGGGCGCAGGACATCAGCATTCGTGTCTTCGGCAACACGGCAGCGTTGACCTTTACGCTGGTGGCCACCAACCAGCATGGTGAAGAGACTCGTTACTACAACTCCGGCTTTCTGCGGAAACGGGAAGGTCAATGGCAAGCCATCGTCTGGCAAGCCACGCTTGCTGCCGACTGACCATCGGCCCGCAGGGCCCGGTGCTATCATGATTTCCTGTGTTGCCCTGATTGTCCACGGCATTCAGGGCTCCCACTCGATTCGAAAGGTGCGCCATCATGACCATCAAGGACGTTCTGAATCACTCGCTGCGGGCGCTGCTCACCTTGTTTCTGATTGCGCTGGCCGGCTGCAGCGAGCCCGAATCC
>SKNJ01000148.1 GCA_007120575.1 Thioalkalivibrio sp. | reverse complement strand
TCGCTTACAGAGGTCGTCACGATCGGCGGGGTTGGAGGATACAAAAATCATAATGAGTGAAAATAAAACTACCGGCCAGGCAAATAGATTGGCCAGGAAAGACGGAAAGAAAAAAATGTGCATTCATCTTTATTCTCTGAATCACAATATGCCTTGCGTTGTAACGCAGTAATGATGAATACGCCAAATAAATAGATAGACAGCCCCTCCATTGATGTTCCTTTCCGGCTGGCTCGCATATTAGGTAGAGCTGGAGCGATCTCCAGGACGTGTCCGATACCGTTGTTCGCGAAGTGAACCGAAGCGATGTCGGTGCGAGAATAATGGCGCAGACCTGATTCAGGAATCACCATACCTTGACGACCGTGGGCCGAGCACGCCGCAGCAGCAGAGGGGATGCCACTCAGAATGGCGAGGAGCCCTTCTCGCAAACCGGCAAGGTGTCCCGGCATGAAGCGACCAGGGCCGGGATCGTGGGTGCTGGACTCTGCCCCCCTACCGCTTGTGCGATCGCGGAGTCGTACACACCCGGTCGCGGCCACTCGCCTTGGCCTCGTACAGGGCTTCGTCGGCCCGGCGCATGAGCCGGTCGAACGAGTCTTCGGTCTTCAGGGTCGCACAGCCGATGGAGATGGTCAGCCGGGCATCGGGTGCGAAATCGGGCAGACGAACCTCCCGGACGGTCTCGAGTAGTCGTCGGGACAGATCCATCGCCCCATCGTGATCGGTCTCCGGCAACAGGATCGCGAACTCTTCGCCGCCGGTCCGCGCCATCAGGTCCGAATCGCGCAGGATGCCTGCACAGGCCTGCGTAATGCGCCGGAGGGCTTCATCGCCCGCTGCATGGCCGTATGCGTCATTCAATCGTTTGAAGTAGTCGAAATCGATCTCCAGCAGGGCGAGCGGGTGCCGGTGACGATGCGCGCGCTCGACCTCCTTATGAGCCCGCTCGAACAGGCGCTGACGGTTGGCCAGTCCCGTCAGGGGGTCGGTGTAGGCGACCTCCTGCCAGTAGTGTTCGAGCTGTTTGCGCGGAGTGATGTTGACCGCGACCCATAGCGCGACCCGGTTGGGGTGGTCGTACGTGGGCAAGGGAAGGACGCGCCCCTCGAACCATTGGTCTTCCGCGGCGCGCGTGCCCGTGCGGGCCTCCTCGGGCAGCACGGGCACATCGGCCGCCCGCAGGCAGTATTCGACGGTTTGCAGGTCACCGGACTCGATCGCGGTACGAACCAGGTCCAGACACTCATCCGCGAGCGGTGTCGGCAGGGCGTCGTGCAGGGCGTGTCCCAGCAGGTTTCGCCCGCTGACGTACATGGCCTCGTTGGTCCCGCCAATCACGTTGACATAGACACCGTGCTCGTCGAGTACGAACGAGATGTCCGGCAATGCACGCAATAGCATGAGGAGCTGATCGCGTTCCGCACACATGGCGTCATAGGCAGCCCGGGAGACGGGCGAGGGTTCACGTTCCACGGAGGCGGGTCTCCTGAGGCAGGGTATCCACGAGCTGCGAGAATATAAGCCAAATCGAATATGGTTTCACCCTCCACCGTCCGGTTCCTCACGACTGCCTCTCAAACGCAAACGAACCAGGGAGGGCTACACGCAGACCATTCTTGTCGCCTCGAATCCGAATAACCGGAGCTGGCACGACCGCGACGAAGCGGCCGCAGAAACGTGGGTGTCCTCTTCGTGTTGCTCCTGCCCTTCTGGCTCCCCATCGTTGCGATGCCTCGCAGAGGCCGCCGCAATCTGCCGGACCGGCCCGAGACCTTGCCGGTCGCATCCGCAGTGCCGGGTCTGATCGGAAAGGGGGGTGTCCTCTTTCTTGCGTCCTCTTCTTGTTCCTGCGGCCCTTGAGATGCGGTAACCCATTTTGAAATCGGTGGGTTAGCAGGATTCGGCCCCGCCTTCCTCCGATTCCATGGGATTGCCATGGACCACCACCTGATTGCGGCCGTTGCGCTTGGCTTCGTAGAGTGCGTCGTCCGCTCGTTTCAGCAGTGTGTCTGCGTTGTCTCCGGCGCGGGCGCTGGTGAGGCCCGCGCTGACGGTGATGGGTCCCACAAAGGGGAAGGGTTCGGCCGCGACCCGCCGGCGCAATCGCTCCGCCATCGAGTAGGCGTCGGAGGCGCTGGTTTCCTGCAATAGCACCACGAATTCCTCGCCACCCCAGCGGGCGAGAAAATCGGGCTCTCGAATTTCTCCGGCCAGCCGTTCGGTCAGCTCCACCAGGACGCGGTCGCCGATGTCGTGTCCGTAGACGTCATTGACGCGTTTGAAATGGTCCAGGTCGACCATTGCCAGAGCCAGGGGGCTGCCGTAGCGATTGTAGCGAGCCAACGCGCGCTCCAGCTCCGAATCGAAGCGCTGGCGGTTCGCGACCCCGGTAAGGGGGTCCGTCGAGGCCTCGTGTTCCAGGGCGGCCTCCAGGCGCTTTTGCCTGGTTATGTCCAGCCCCACACCCAACAGGTAACGCTGGCCATCGATCTTGATTCGCAGCCCATTGAACAGGTAAGGGGTCTCGCCCTCGACGGTCAACAGTTTGCTTTCGACCAGCGTACTGCCACGGGAGAAGGTTTCGCGGATGCTTTCGACAATCCGCTCCTGCTCGGCAGTCGGAATGAGCGCCAGGGCGTCAATCCCGTCCAGCTCCTCCGGGGTGCGGCCCGTCACCGTTTCCATCCGTTCGTTCCATTGAACGAGGCGACCTTCCCGGTCGAGCATGTAGAAGACACCGGGCAGGCCGTCAAGGATGGATTCGGAGACCGCCTTCTCGCGTCGGAGCTGATCTTCCAGGGCGTGGCGTTTGGATATGTCCAGCGCGACGCCCAGAATGTAAGGGACTCCCTCCAGCTCGACTCGATAACCGTGAAACAGATGGGGCCGGTCACCCTCCGTGGTGCGCAGCCTGCTCTCCACCAGGGTGCTGCCGACCGCAAAGGTTTCGGCGATGGCCTCGGCAATCCGATCCTGTTCCTGCTCCGGGACAAACGTCCGGGCATCGGCCCCCTGCAGCTCCTCGGGGGAGTACCCCGTCACCGCGACCAGCCAATCGTTCCATTGGGTCAACCGGCCTTGCTCGTCGAGAATGTAGAAGACCCCGGGCAGGCTCGTCAGAATGGATTCCGAAAGCGCCTTTTCCTTGCGCAGTTGAGACTCAAGGGCACGCCGCTCGGAGATATCGCGGATAATGGTGGAGATCTGAAGGATCCCGCCAGAGTCGTCCCGGTGGATAATGATCGCCTGTGAGACCGGTATCTCGTTCCCCGAGCTGTCCAGAAGAGCGGTTTCGCCCTGCCAGGCCCCCTCCTTGCAGGCTGTCGGAAGCCCTTCGTCGAGTACCTTCTTGAGCGCCCAGGGCGGGTGGGCCCACCGCAGCGTCGATTCCAGGTCCTCTGCCTCCGGAGGGAAGTCCGATCGGTCCCAGCCTGTGTCCGGCTGCCAGACCTCACCACTGGAGCGTTCGGGAAGCCTCATGTGGCGCCGCCCGGGGGCGTTCAGGTAAAGCAGCGTGCCGTCGGGGCCGTGCATGCTGACGATGTCGGGAGTTCCTTCCAGGATCGCTACCAGGCGCCGCAGGTTGTCCTCCAGCTGGTACTGCGAGGTGATGTCCTGGACCGTGCCGACCATGCGTACGGGGTTGCCGTCGGTGTCGAACTCCGTATAACCCCGCTCGCGGACGGTACGCACTTCACCGCCAGGGTGGATGACCCGGTGGACCACGTCGTAGGGATCGCCCTGAAACGAAGCCTCCATCGCCGACTGCACCTTGCTCCGATCCGCTGGGTGGACCGCTGCCATGAACGACTCGTGGCTGGCACCCCATTCCCCGTGGGCCATACCAAAGATGCGGTAAACCTCGTCGGACCAGCGTATCTCGTTGGTGTGGAAATCCGAGACCCAGCTTCCTACCTGGGCGATATTCTGTGCCTCGGCCAGGTCCTTCTCGCGCTCCTGCAGGGCGAGCTCGGCCTGCTTGCGATCGCTGATATCGCGCACCACCGCCTGGAGGAGGGGGCCCTGTTCCAGATCGATACGGCTTAACAGGACCTCGGCGGGGAATTCGGTTCCATCCCACGTGGTGTGGCGCCACTCGAAGAAGGCCTGGCCCTCGCGCAGGGCCTGGTCGATGTGATCGGCTGCCGCTGCGCGGCTGGGGCGGCCGTCGGGCTGGAACGGCGGTGAAAGCTCGCCGGGATGGAGCGTCGCAAAGGTCGCAACATCGGGAACCCGGAACAGCGCCAATGTGGCCGGATTGCAATCCTCGAAGCGATCGCCGTCGAGAAACATGATTGCGTCGCGGGACTGCTCGAACGCCAGCTGATATTTCCAGTACTGCCGATTGGCCTCCCGTGGTGAGCTCGCCCGATCCGCCGCTTCTTTCATCCTGGGTTCTCTCCCTGTCTTTCAGCCTTGTTCGCCGATCACTTTGGGCAGGCCGTGTCGCGCCCTCGGACCATACAAAGAGCCCATCCGGACGCCTGGTCAAGTGTGTACTAGTTGGCGCTTCCAGGTCGGCCCTGACCCCTTGTCGGTCGACGCCCGAAGGGCGGCTGCTTGCTGAACGGCACGATTGTTCCGCAGGTGCTCGCTTCGCGCGCAAGGTTCGGTCCGGCAGGTCCTTGCCCTTGTGCGAGCCTGCCATGCAGGCGAAGACGCCGGTGGATCCGCCACACCGTCAACGTGACGCCCCCTGCCGGCAGGGCATTCGTGCCGGGGAGGAGGGGGCAGGCCCGCCCCCGGTAGCGCGTGCGCCTTCCGTTGGTTCTGCCGAATGGAACTCAAGGGGCCGACGCGGCTTCGGTATCCTCCCACAGGAAACCATCCTCCCGGAACAGTGCCAGGCAGGTATCCACGATCTCGGGGCGGAACTGGGTCCCGCGCCCCTTCTGGATGACGTCCAGGGCCGCCTCGATGCCGAAGGCCGGTCGGTAGGGGCGGTGTGAACAAACGGCCTCCACCACATCCGCTACGGCCAGGATTTGTCCC
>SKNJ01000073.1 GCA_007120575.1 Thioalkalivibrio sp. | reverse complement strand
TCCGAGTCGCCGCGCACCATGTAGCCCCAGGGCGTCACCATGTTCATATGCGCCACGCGGGTATCGGCCGGCCCGGACGCGCGCGAGGCAAAGCCCTCGACAGCATCCATCTGGTCGAAATAGTCCGATGCCTGAAGCATCGCGATGCGGCCCTCGTCGGTGTTGAGCCACTGAACCCGCGAAAAACCGTTGGGCGCCGGCAGAACCCGCGCCCGCGATCCGGTCTGTGCTGTGAACTCCGATGTCCATGCCACCGCGAGCGAATGGTTTGCCGTGCCGACGATGGGCGTGATGACATTGAAGAAGTCGGGCCATTCGAAATCGTCCTGAGCGGCGGCGCCGCCTGCGACCAGCGTTGCGGACATTGCCGCCCCGGCCAGGATTGACCACTTGTTTGCGAGCATTCTCTCTTCCTCCCTGGTGTGAGAGGGGGCGACCTCCTCCGTCATACCCCCTGCCGCGAAATCCGAACGTGGCCTGCGATGCCGCCGCGCCCGGAATTAGCTCTGTCTGCCTATGTCCCTCCCTGCCGCTTGGTCACAACAACGGTGCCGGACTCGGCGTCGACCTCGACCCAGTCGCCGGTTTCGATCACCGCGAACGGATCGGGGTCGCATTCGGTGATGGCCGGCACCCGCGTGACCACTGCGCCCAAGGCGATCTTGGTCGTCATCCGGGTGAAGATCATGGCCGCCGGTGCGACGCCGTTCAGCCGGGTCATGTGGAAATACGCCGACCAGCCCGAGGACCCCTTGGCGCCGGGAAACACCAGAACCTTGCCTGCGAAGGAAATACCGTTGAGCTCGTGGCCGCGCTCGATCACCGAGCCGTCGCGCTCGTTGATGCCACCCCAGCCCGAGATCGTATCGCGCGTGACCAGCGCCTCGGCCGCGGCCTTGCCGCCGACGACCTTGCGCCCGGTAAGGGTGACCTTTCGCACTGGCGCCTTCGCGTCATCTGCCATCATCCGGCTCCCTGCCATTCGCCCGACACGGCGGTTTCCACACAATCGGCGAGCGAGCCGAACCAGCCCTCAACCTTGGCGATCGCGGGCAGGTAATGCGCCTGCTTGGCCGAGTCCGTGGCCACCACCCGCACCCCCGGCGGCAGCTTGCGCGAAATTGCCGGGCAGGTATCGCTCATCACCACGCCGCCGGCGGCTTCGATGATCGCGTTGTATCCGCTGCGTTCGGCCATTTGCCGGATGGCGTGCGGGGTATGGACCCACAGCGCCACATCGGGATGGATGCGCCGCCCCTCAAGAAGCTGCGCAATCAGCGCCATCTGCTCGATGGAGTTGTGCGGACAGCCGAGCATGATGAAATCGACCTTGCGCTCGGTGGCGCATTGCAGGCGCTCATAGGTCTCGCGCCGCTCCTTCGCGCCGAAGCGGATCACCTGCTTATCGCGGTTGGGGCCGAAGGCCTGCTCCATGCTGGCCGCCTCCGGCGTCACGCCGGGAATGTGATACATCTCCACCCCGCCCGAGGAGGCCGCGGCGGCACCGAAATGCTTGAGCTTGACGAGGTTGGGCTGGCGCCGGATGCCGTTCAGCGCAGGAATGTCCTCTCCCACGGCGAAGCCGATGAAATAGCCCAGCACACCCCAATCGGCCATCTCGTCGATATCGATATCGATATCGACGAGATGCGTGGCAAAGCGGTTCTCTGGCAGGTGATAGCCCCAATAGGGGATGCGCCCGGTGAGCGCGGCGGCGCCGGTGCTCTCCTTGCCCTCGACATTGGTGCGCGCGCCCAGCACCGAGTTGCAATAGATCACCGCCGAGGATTCCATCCAGGCGCAGTGTTCGCCCTTCACCGGAACATTGCCCACCTGATAGGGCGTGCAGGTCGCCATCATGTTGACACCGCGCGCCCCCAAATACTGTTCCGAGCGGCGCTGCAGTTCGGCGAGCTTCTCATCGACGCCCTGGGTCTGCCAGTTGCGGTTGTCGATCCCGGTGATGAGCTGGCAGGTCGGAACCGCCATATGCGGGATTTCAACGGTTTCGTCGCTGTCGAGGTTGAGTTCCGAATAGACCTTGTCGAACCCCTCCTCCGCGAGATGCGCGATCGACGGCGTGGAGGCATTGAACGCCCCCGCGACATTGTTCGTCTCGACCAGCCGTTCGGCGCCCAGCGCCTCGCCGTACCGCACGAGCAGGTCCATCGCGCGCGCCTTCGCGGCGCCATGTGCCCCGTCTCGCATCGCCTTTTCGTCGTCGCTCAGCCGCATGGGCCACTCCTTCATTCCCGGCTGCGGTCAGGCCACGACCGGGCGGGCAAGTTGCTCTTCGCTCCAGCGATAGTGGCGCCGCTCGACATTGTCGCTCACGCGCTCGCGCATCCTGTCCATGTCGATCTGCTGCACGCTGCCCGAACCCGCCAGATCGAGCGCATGCGCCGCCGCCATGCCCATCGCCATGCAGGGCCCCATGACCCGTACGCTCGACAGCGCCGCCGAATCCGCGTCGATGCAGCGCCCTGCCGCAACAACGTTCTGCGCCTCGGCGGGGATGAGGCTGCCAAGCGGGATGAAGTGCTCGTGATCCTCATCGAAAACGATCCAGTGATGCCCGTCGTCATGGTCGTGCAACTCTATCGGCCAAGCCGTGCGCCCGATGGCATCCTCGAACTTGCGCCCCTCGCGCACCTCTTCGACGGTCAGGTGATGCTGACCCACGATCCAGCGTGTCTGCCGTATGCCCGGAAGCCCGAAAGCGCGCACACGCGACTCGCCGAAGCAGTCGGGGAACTCTGCGCGCAGGAACTCGACGGCGCGGGAGGCCTGCTCCTTGCCCTCCAGCGCCTTTGCCGAGGCCTCGACGGGATCAAGCGGCGTCTCCACATGGGTCATGTTCATCGCCGCGATGCCGCGCCCCGGAATGGTGAAACCCAGCCCCTCGCGGCGCACAAGACCATAGGCATCGCCGCGCTCCTTCATGCGCGCGCTGATCTCCTGCTTGCTCGGCTGCGCGGCCTCATCGATGTTTTCGAGCACCACCATCTGAGTGCCGAAAACGCGGTAATCGGCCGGTTCGCGGCAGGCGAACCCGGCCTGCCAGACAAGCGCGGCATCGCCGCTCGAATCGACGAAGCCATCGGCCTCGATGCTCACCGCACCGTAGCGGGTCATGAAATCGGCACTCAGGATGCGACCCTGATCGACCTCGGTGTGCATCAGCGTGGCCCCGAGTACCGGCTGCACCCCGGCATCAAGAATGCTTCGCTCGACCCAGCGGCCAAGCGCGACCTCGTCGTAATATACAACCGTCGTCGTCGGCCCGTTGCGGTAGAAAAGCGCCCGGTCCTGCTGCTCTAGCGCGGCGAGAATATCGTCGGCTATGCCATAGGTGAACTGGTGGCCATGGGTCCCGTTCGAGAACAATCCGCAGAAGGTCCCGATGATCGAATTGACCGCCTGCCCGCCAAGCGCCGGCTGACTGTCCACCAGCACCACGCGCCGGCCCTGCTTGGCGGCCTGCAGGGCCGCGGCAACGCCGGATATTCCCGCACCGACAACGCAGATATCGGCCTTGAGCCGGCGCGGCCCGCTCGCCGATTCACGGCGTTTCACAACGGTTGCGGTGCTCGGTGCTCCGGCCATGTCTCGCTCCTCCCCTGGCGTGGCCACCGATATTTCGAGGCAGAGCGCCACCTCCCTGTGGCCGCCACCTCAACCGTAGCCATGTATAATGAATGTTACGGATTCGCATTTGCCAGCGAAACAATGTATTCGAGAAGCTGGTTTTCGCGATATGGAAAAGATCGCCGCAACCGAAGGGGGCCGCATGGACACGCTGGATAATATCCGCACCTTCCTGCTGGTCGCGCGCACCGGCGGTTTCTCCGCAGCGGCGCGCGAGATGAATACCGTTCCCTCCGTGACGTCGAAGCGCGTTGGACAGCTCGAACACCGCTTGCGGGCAAAGCTGTTTCTGCGCTCGCGCCGCAAGCTAGAACTGACCGAGGCCGGGGTCCACTATCAGCAGCGCTTCCTGTCGGTCATGGCGGATCTGACCGCCGCGCTAGAGGACGAACCGGGCACCGCCAGCCTGCAGGAACATCTGCGCGTGAAATGCCCCACGACCCTGTCGCAGCTCTACTTCGCGGATGTCCTGCTTCAATTCCGCCGTCAGAACCCCGGCGTGCGCATCGATCTGGTGCTCATGGACCGCTCGGTCAACCCGCTCGAGGAGGGCTTCGACCTGGCCATAGGCGCATTGCCGACCACCTATCCAAACGTGTTCGACATCCCCCTTTGCGCCATGCAGCGCGCGCTGGTCGCCGCTCCGGGCTACCTTGAGGCGCGCGGCAATCCGCAGCATCCGCGCGAGTTGAGCAATCACGACTGCATCGTGTTTCCAGCGACAGGATCGAACTGGTCGCTGGAGGGGCCGGCCGGCCCCGTAACGGTGGAGGTCAACAGCGTCTTCAGCGCCAATGACAGCCATGTGCTGCTCAAGGCCGTGGAGAACGAACTTGGCCTTGCGTTGATCGCCCGCCATGTCGCCGACAAGGCGATTACCGATGGACGGGTGGTCGAGGTGCTGCCCGAATTTCGAGTCCCGCAGCTTGTCATCAAGGCGCTCGTGCCGGAGAACCGTCGCTCCAACCCCACGGTGCAGGCGTTGCTGCGCGCGCTCACGGCCGCATTTCAGCCCGTGCCGCCCTGGGAACGCGAAGCCGCGCGCGCTGGCGCGTGATCTCGGGCGGCTTGCGCATTGATGGCGCGCCCGCGCAGCGGAAGATGCACGAGCGCCGCGCGGAACTCGGCATCCTGAGGATGGCCCCGGCGTTCAGGACCGGCGTGCGCGTGGTCGGCATCGGACACTCCCGTGCAACACAGCGGCATGGAGATTGGGTGTATGCCGCTCTCCGCTGATGGCATCGCTATGTGCCAAGCTTGCGGTGTCAACGGACAAGCTGAAGGAGAGGGCATCCATGGGAGAAGTTGCCATCATCGGCGTCGATCTCGCAATTCGCCTGTTTCGCTACCGGTCTCGATTGAACCGCATTACCAAT
>SKNJ01000115.1 GCA_007120575.1 Thioalkalivibrio sp. | reverse complement strand
GTCCCCTACGACGATGAGGCGAAGGTTGCCGCCAACATCCGGCAGGAATGCCCCCTGGGCCAGCAGTTCTCCGAATTCATCGCGGAATACGGTGCCAGCCAGGGGATGCAGGTAGTGCGGCAGGATGCCGTGGAACCGGGTTTGGAAGGCCGGGTGCTGGTGGTTGAACTGACCGATGCGGTGAGTGGGGGAAATGCCTGGATTGGGCATCGGAAGATGACCGAATCACGCGGCACGCTGTACGACAATGGCGAGGAAGTGGCCAGTTTCACCGCGCGGCGTTTCTCCGGGGGCGGGGCGTTCGCCGGCTTCAAGGGTTCCTGCTCGGTGCTCGGCCGGACCGTTCAGGCGATGGGCCGCGATGTGGCAACCTGGGCGCGCCTGCCGACTGACGGCCAGCACCTGGGCGACTGAATCGCGCCGATTCCGGCACGGTTCGTCAGGCGTCACTCTTTCCCTTGGGGGGCGTCCGGCCCGGGCTTCAGGCTGGTCGCCGGTCGCCCTGGTTTATTGTCTGGTGTTTACGGGCTTCGTCCGGCGGCCTGCCACGTATGGGCTATAACCCATACGTGGTGGAAGGCTGAGCGAAGCCCCCGTTACAGACCCAATTCGTCCCAGAGTTCGTCCACACGCTGACGGACGGCGGGATCCATGCTGATCGGCCGGCCCCATTCGCGGTCCGTCTCGCCGCGCCATTTCGATGTTGCATCCATGCCCATCTTGGAACCCAGGCCCGAGACGGGTGAGGCAAAGTCGAGATAGTCGATCGGGGTGTTCTCCACCAGCGTGGTATCGCGGGCCGGATCCATGCGCGTGGTGATCGCCCAGATCACGTCCTTCCAGTCGCGCGTGTTCACGTCGTCATCGACCACGATGACAAACTTGGTGTACATGAACTGGCGCAGGAAGGACCACACGCCCATCATCACGCGCTTGGCGTGGCCTGGGTACTGCTTGCGCATGGAGACGACGGCCAGGCGATAGGAACAGCCCTCGGGCGGCAGATAGAAGTCCACAATCTCCGGAAACTGCTTCTGCAGGATGGGGATGAACACCTCGTTGAGGGCCACCCCGAGCACGGCCGGCTCATCCGGCGGGCGGCCGGTATAGGTGGAGTGGTAAATCGGATCGTCGCGATGGGTGATGCGGTCGATGGTGAAGACCGGGAACTCGTCCACCTCGTTGTAATATCCGGTGTGATCGCCGAACGGGCCCTCCGGCGCGGTATCGCCGGGATGGATATGGCCCTCCAGCACGAATTCGGCCGATGCCGGAACCTCCAGGTCGGCACCGATACAGCGAGTGACTTCGGTGCGACTCCCGCGCAGCAGACCGGCGAACGCGTATTCCGATAGGCTGTCCGGCACCGGCGTCACCGCGCCCAGAATCGTTGCCGGATCCGCACCCAGCGCGACCGCGACAGGGAATGGCTCGCCGGGATGGGCGCGGGTCCAGTCCTGGAAGTCGAGGGCGCCACCACGGTGTGACAGCCAGCGCATAATCACTCGATTGCGGCCAATCACCTGCTGCCGATAGATGCCGAGATTCTGCCGGCTCTTTTCCGGTCCGCGGGTCACCACCAGACCCCAGGTAATCAGTGGGCCGGCATCCCCCGGCCAGCAAGTCTGGACCGGGAGTTGCCCGAGATCCACCTCCTCACCCTCGACCACGTTGCGCTGACAGTCCGCGCCGCGGACCTTTTTCGGGGCCATATCGAGGACCTTGCGAAACACGGGCAGCTGGTCCCAGGCCGCCTTGAGGCCCTTGGGCGGATCGGGCTGCTTCAGGAATGCCAGCAACCGGCCCACCTCGCGCAGCGCGTCCACCGAGTCCTCGCCCATGCCCATCGCGACCCGCTCGGGCGTACCGAAGAGATTGGCCAGGACCGGGATGTTCGAACCCTTCGGATTCTCGAACAACAGGGCCGGACCACCGGCGCGCAGGACGCGATCAGCGATCTCGGTCATCTCCAGATGCGGATCGATCTCCTGAGGGATACGCCGCAACAGGCCTCGCTGTTCCAGCCCGTCGACGAAGTCGCGCAAGTCACGATATTTCAAGGGTTCGCTCCCGGGTTCCGGGCCAGTCAGGCGGCCGGGTCCGTGAATTCCGCCCAGACCGGGGCATGGTCCGACGGGCGTTCCCAGGCACGAGGTTCGCGGTCGATACCGGCGGTCGTCAGGCGCGCGCACAGCGTCTCGCTGGCAAGGATCAGGTCGATACGCAGCCCGCGATTGCGGCGGAACGAGGCCGCTCGGTAGTCAAACCAGGAGAACTCGTTGTCCGGCTGGTCGAACGCGCGAAAGGTGTCGGACAATCCAAGCGCCTGTAACCCGGCAAGGGCCTGGCGCTCCGGGGTGGAACACAGGATGCGTTCCGCCCAGGCTTCGGGGTCATGGACGTCGCGATCCTCCGGGGCGATGTTGAAGTCACCCAGGACCACCAGATTCGGGTACTGCCGAATCTCCTCGGCCAGCCAGTCGTGCAGGCGCGCCAGCCAGTCGAGCTTGTAGGCGTATTTCTCGGTCCCGACGTTTTCGCCATTGACCACGTAGAGATTGACCACCCGTACATCCCCGACGGTGGCCGCGAGGATTCGCCGCTGCGCATCCTGGAGCCCCGGCGGATCGGTCACGAGGTCGCGCGGCTCGCTGCGCGCGAGAATCGCGACCCCGTTGTAAGTCTTCTGACCGGAAAAGGCGACCTGATAACCTGCCGCCCGGATGGCGTCGGCCGGGAAGTTTTCGTCACTGAGCTTGGTCTCCTGCAGCGCCAGGACATCGGTGCGCGAGCGGGCGAGCCAGTCGAGGACCTGGGGCAGGCGAACCTTCAGGGAATTGACGTTCCAGCTGGCAATCTTCACGCAGCCTCCCCGTCGGTCAGGCCACTGTGGCGCAGCAGGGCGTCAATTTGCGGGTCCCGGCCACGGAACGCGCGAAAGGACTCGGCCGCGGGCCGAGAGGCGCCAACCTCGAGGATCTCGCGCAGGTAGTCGGCGCCAACCCGGTCGGAAAACAGGCCCTCTTCCTCGAACCGTGCATAGGCATCCGCGGACAGGACCTCGGCCCATTTGTAACTGTAGTAGCCAGCCGCATAGCCACCCGCAAAGATATGCGAAAAGCCGTTCTGGAAGCGGTTGAAATCCGGCGGCCGGATCACGGCGACCTCCTCGCGCACGGCGTCCAGGACCGCCTGAATCCCGGTCGCGTCTTGCGGGGCGGGGCCGGCATGCAGACGCATGTCGAACAGCGAGAATTCGACCTGGCGAAGCAGCTGCAGGGCCGCGTGGAAATGGCGCGAGTCAACCAGCCGCTGGAACAGGTCCGCAGGCATCGGCTCGCCGGTCTCGTAATGGCGGGCGAACAGATCCAGGGCCTCGCGCTCCCAGCACCAGTTCTCCATAAACTGGCTGGGAAGTTCAACCGCATCCCACTCGACACCATTAATGCCGGCGATCTCCGGTTCGTCAACCCGGGTCAGCATGTGGTGCAGACCATGCCCGAATTCGTGGAACAGGGTGATGACCTCGTCGTGGGTAAACAGGGCCGGCTTGCCATCCACCGGGGGTGTGGAATTGCAGGTCATGAACGCGACCGGGATCTGCTGGTGATCGCGGGCCACGAAGCGATTGCGGCAGACATCCATCCATGCGCCACCGCGCTTGTGCTTGCGTGCATAGAGATCGAAGTAGAAACCTGCACGCTCACTCCCGTTGGCATCATATACCCGGTAGTACTCGACATCGTCGTGCCACACCTCGACCCCTGGATCGGCCTCGAAGCGGACGCCGAACAGGCGTTCAACCAGACCGAACAACCCCTTCACGGCCTGGTGGGCCGGGAAATAGGGCTTCAGCATCTCCTGGCTGAGCCCCAGGCGCCGTTCGCGCATCTTTTCGCTGGCGTACGGCAGGTCCCACGCCTGCAGGTCTTCCAGGGCCAGTTCTTGCGCGGCAAACGCGCTCAGATCCGCGAGATCGCGCTCCGCCCAGGGGCGTGCCCGGTTCGCGAGATCGGCCAGGAACGCATCCACCTGTTCCGCCGACTCCGCCATCTTGCGGTCCAGCGAGCGCGCGGCATAGTGGGGGAAGCCGGTGATCTCGGCCTTTTCCCGCCGCAATTGCAGGATTTCCAGCATCACTTCGGTATTGTCGTATTCGCCCGCGTGGGGACCGAGGTCCGAGGCGCGGGTCACGAACGCGCGGTAGACCTGTTCGCGCAAGGTCCGGTCATCGGCATGGCTCATTACCGCGAGATAACTGGGGATATCCAGTGTCACCAGATACCCGCCGCGATCGTGGTCGCGCGCGTTCTGGGCCAGCATCGCGAGATCCGATGCGGGCAGTCCGGCGAGCTCGCTCGGATCATCGGTCTGCCAGGTCCACGCCTGGGTGGCATCGAGGACGTTTTCCTCGAAACGCGAGGTAAGCACAGAGAGCCGGGCATCGATCGCCCGCAGGCGCGCACGTTCTTCATCGGGCAGATCGACGCCGCTGAGATGAAAGTCGCGCAGGCTGTCGTCGATCACCTTGCGCCGCGATGGCGACAGGGAAGAGTATTCGGCAGTCCTGGACAGGCGCTGGAAAGCGCCGTGCAAGCCCTTGTGCTGCGAGACCCAGCTTGCGTAGTCCGACAGCTTGGGCAGGCAGGCGTTATAGGCGTCGCGCTGCTCCGGCGAATTCATCACCGAGTTGAGGTGGCTGACCGGAGACCAGACGGCATCAAGACGGGCGTCGAGGTGCTCCAGGGGTAGCACCAGGTTGTCCCAGGTGGGCGTGTCTGAGACCTGTTCAACGAGGCGCTCGATCGCCGCGCGATTCTCGGAAAGGACGGTATCAAGTGCGGGTACGGCATGTTCGGGTCGAATCGCGCGAAACGCCGGGAGGCGGTCTGAAAGAAGCAGGGGATTGGTCACGCGTACTCCGGGACTGGGTTAGGATTCGGGATTATGCCATTGCGACCCGCTCGCCGGGACGGGGTTCCGGGCCTGGGTCGCGTGGCGTTCGGTCGCGGGTTCAGTGGTTTGCCAGGGATAGCGGCAGCGAGGGTATCGGGAGGTAGCCAGGTTTC
>SKNJ01000226.1 GCA_007120575.1 Thioalkalivibrio sp. | reverse complement strand
TGGCGAGGAACGCGAGGACACCGCCGGCGATCATTACGAACAGCAGCAGCAACGCGGCAAACATCAGGTTGATATTGCTGAGCAGCTTCACCCCGCCATGGATGCCGCGCATGATCGACAGCAGTGCGACGATGGTGACGCCGATGATGATGGCTACCTGGGTGTTCAGGCCGGCGTCTATGCCGAACAGGAATTCCAGGCCGGAGGCTGCCTGCTGGGCGCCGAGACCGAGCGATGTGGCCAGGCCGAACATGGTGGCGAGCACCGCGAGGATGTCGATCACGTGCCCGATCGGGCCCCAGACGCGTTCACCCAGGAGTGGGTAAAACGCCGAGCGAATGGTCAGAGGCATGCCCTTGTTGTAGGCAAAAAACGCCAGGGCAAGGCCGACCACGGAATAGATCGCCCAGGGGTGCAGGCCCCAGTGGTACATGGTGGCCCCCAGCGCGGCCCGGTGCGCCTCTTCGGTACCGCCCTCGATACCCAGCGGCGTGCCGAACCATTCGGTGAAATAGCCGACCGGCTCCGCCACGCTCCAGAACATCAACCCGATGCCCATGCCGGCGGCGAACAGCATCGAGAACCACGACAGCACCGAGAACTCGGGCTTCGCGTCCTGACCGCCAATCCGGATCCGCCCCACCGGGAGGATGATCAGGGCCAGGCAGAACAGAACGAAGATATTGCCGGCGGACAGGAACAGCCAGTCGAACGTGCTCCCAATCCATTGCCGCGTAGCGTCCAGTTTCTCGTTGGCGGTTTCCGGGAAGACCAGTGACAGGAGGACGAACACGATGATCAGCAGGGCACTGATCGCGAACACTGGGTTGTGCAGGTCCAGACCCAGCGGGTTGATGTTCTGTTCGCCGATCTCGTGTTCGGTGTCGTACTCGGCTTCCAGTTCCTTGCGTTTCCTTTCGAGCTCTTCCGGATGGTCGGTCACCCTTGCCTCCTTGTATGCAATGAATCAACAGGACGGTATCCGGGCCGTGGGTGTGTTGCCCATCGCGGTTCGGATGCTCGTCGGCCCGGGAGAGGGAAGGATGCGGTTGCATGCACGGGTCGAGAACGGCCGGACCATACGGCTGCGTACTCACCCGGATTGCGGGGCGTGACCTGTTGCATGCCGCTCGATTCCCCCTGATCAAACCCCGTGCGGGCCCGGCCGGCTGGATTCTGTCCGGCCCGGCCCGGGACGGGGAGGGCGCGCCACGCGCCCATTGCTCTGCTGTGGCCCTTCTGCGTGGCTCACCGCTGGAGTAAAGACGCTGCCTGACCGAAATGCAATGGGCCCTTGCTGGCGGAAGCGCCGTCGCGTTCGCCGGCGAGGGCCCGTGTGACCGCCGCCCCGGGGGCGCCCGTGGTATGCCGGGCGGTCGGGCTGGCTCAGCCGTGGCCGAATTCGCGGGCGACGTAGTCGATGTCCTTGTCGCCGCGGCCCGAGAGGTTTACCAGGATCGTGGTGCCCGGGTTCTCGCGCCCGTGCTGCACTGCCCAGGCAATGGCATGGGCGCTCTCCAGCGCCGGGATGATCCCTTCCGTGCGCGAGAGCTGGTAGAAGGCATCCAGGGTGTCGTCGTCGTTGATGGCGTGATAGGCGACACGGTTGGTGGTCTTGAGGAAGGAGTGTTCCGGCCCCACGCCGGGGTAGTCGAGCCCGGAGGCGATCGAGTGTACCGGCGCGGGATTGCCGTCCGCGTCGGCCAGCAGCATGCACTTGAAACCGTGGATCATGCCCGGCTTGCCGTAGGTCATAGTCGCGGAGTGTTCGCCGAGCTTCGTTCCCCGGCCAAGCGGTTCGACACCGTTGAGGCCGACCTCCGGGTCGTCAAGGAAGCCGGCGAACAGGCCCATTGCGTTGGAGCCGCCCCCGACACAGGCAGCCACTTGTTGCGGTAGCTGGCCACCGGTCATTTCCAGGAGTTGCTCGCGCGCCTCGGTCCCCACCACCGACTGGAAGTTGCGCACCATCAGCGGGAACGGATGCGGCCCGACCACTGAGCCGATCGCGAACAGGGCCTCGTCGGCCTGCGAGAGGTAGGACTGGAACGCGGAATCCACGGCTTCCTTGAGGCTGCGTCCGCCAAACGACACCGGTACCACGTTGGCCCCCATCAGCTTCATGCGCGTGACGTTGGGGGCCTCCTTTTCAATGTCGATCTCGCCCATGTGGATCTCGCAGTCCATGCCGAAATAGGCCGCCGCGGTCGCCAGCGCGACACCATGCTGGCCCGCCCCGGTCTCGGCGATCAGCTTCGTCTTGCCCATGTGCTTGGCGAGCAGGGCCTCGCCCATGCAGTGGTTCAGCTTGTGGGCACCGGAGTGGTTCAGGTCTTCGCGCTTGAGGTAGATGTGGGCGTCGACCGCGCGACTGAGATTGTGTGCGTAGTACACCGGAGTGGGGCGCCCCTGGTAGTGCTTGCGGATGTAGCGCAATTCATTCAGGAAGTCGCCGGACAGGGCGAGGCTGCGGTAGGCGCGGTTGATCTCCTCGAAATGCGGCTCCAGTTCCGGTGGCAGGAACGCCCCGCCGAATTCGCCAAAATAGCCTTCCTGGTTCGGGTAATCCTTGAGATACGCCATGGCAGCCCCCTGATGCGTGTGAATGGATCGGGGCCCGCTGTCCGGGCCCCGCGTGCGGGTGACGTCCGCGGTACGCCACTGGCCAGGCGTTATCATCCAGCGGAATGGCCCGGCTGCCAAGGGAAGGCCCCGAGTGCGTTTCGCGGGACCGGACACGGCTCAGGCGGAGGGGTGCGGATTCCTTGAGCTGCGCGCGCGCATCCTGGTGGCGAGACCGGTCTGATCGAAGGCAGAGTACTGACCGGCAGCCAGGGCCAGACCGTGGGCGGGTGTGCTCGTGGGAACGGTCCGCTTCATTCGGTCAGTTCCGACAGAATCCGCTGGTACAGGGCGAGATCCTCCTCGCGATGCAGCACGAACCGGATATGCCGGACCGACTCAAGTTGCGGGGTTGAGTGAACCACAGTCGACAAGGCGACCTGTGCGGCGGGTTCGGCAGGGTAGCCGAACGCCCCGGTGGAGATGGCCGGGAATGCGATGCTCAGGATGCCGGCCTCTTCGGCCCGCGCCAGGGCATTGCGATAACAGTCCGCGAGCAGGCGGTCGGAGGGCTTGTCGCGGCCATAAACCGGCCCCAGGCAATGGATCACAAAACGGTTGGGGAGACGGTGGCCGTGGGTCAGTACTGCCTGACCGGGTTCGATCGGTGCGAGTGGCTGGGTCTCGCGTTCGAGTTCGTCCCCGGCCGCGTGGTGGATCGCGCCGGCCACTCCGCCGCCCGGGCGTAGCCAGGCATTGGCGGCGTTGACGATTGCGTCCATGTCGGACTGGCGCACGATGTCGCCGGTCACGCATTCGATCAAAATGCCGCGTACGCGAGTTCGCATCGACGGGATCTCCTTGTCTTTCTGCCCAGCATAGGCACATCAAGGGGCTTGCGTGAAGCATTGACGCAAATGCGCCGTTCGTCCGCAGGGTGCGCAGCGACCCGGTCCCTCCCGGTCGTTCAGGGTCTACACTCGGGGCAGGGCAAAGCGGCGGGAGCGTGCCATGGCGATCAGCAAGACCCTTCGGGCATTCCTCGACGGTCGCGGCGTGGAGTACGCCGTGGTGCCTCATCCGCGAACGGCGTCGGCCAATCGCTCGGCGGAGGCGGCCCATCTTCCCGGGGACCGGATCGCCAAGGCGGTATTGCTGGCCGACGCGGATGCGTTCCACCTGGCACTGGTGCCGGCGACCCGGCGGCTGCGGCTGGGCCGATTGCACCATCTGCTGGGCGAACATGTGGGCCTGGCGACCGAAGACGAGGTGGCCGCGCAATTTCCCGACTGCGCGCGCGGGGCGGTGCCGGCGCTGGGTCCGGCCTACGGGCTGGATTCGCTGGTGGACGAGAGTCTGCTGGCGGGTGATACGGTCTACCTGGAAGGGGGCGATCACGAGTCCCTGGTCCGCCTCAACGGGTCGGATTTCACCCACCTGCTGGCGCAGGCGCGCCATGGACAGTTCTCGGTACACATTTGACGACCCGCGTTGCTGCGGGCGTTTCGTCGAATCTGGCGGGAGGTGCCTCGGGAGTATTGACGCGCACGCTGTCCTTGGTAGAATACGCGGCGTTACAGCAAGCGGGAATAGCTCAGCTGGTAGAGCACAACCTTGCCAAGGTTGGGGTCGCGAGTTCGAATCTCGTTTCCCGCTCCAATAGATTCCGAAACCCCGGGTCTGCCGGGGTTTTCTGTTTCGGCGACCAGTGATCCCATGGGGCACTGACCAAGGCCGGACACACCCGACAGGGCTGGGTGGCAGAGTGGTTATGCAGCGGACTGCAAATCCGTGTACGCCGGTTCGATTCCGACCCCAGCCTCCAATTTCCTGTTCTACGATGTTCCGGGGCGTCTCAGGCGCCCCTTTTTTTGGCTTCACGAAGCCGTTTTCTTGTTTCCGAGTGTTTCAGGCGGTTCGTGACAGTTGCGGGTATATGTGGGTAATCTTGCGGGTATATGCTCGCAACGCCGGATCCTTTACCCGCAATGAGCCACGCGACCCACAAGCTGACCGCCGCCCAGGTGAAGGGCGCCAAGTACGTCGACCGGGCGTTCAAGCTGGCGGACGGGCAGGGCTTGACGCTGCTGGTCAACAAGCACGGGCGCTACTGGCAGCTTCGCTACCGCATTGCGGGTAAAGAACGGACGTACAGTATCGGCACGTATCCCGAACTGTCGCTGGCCCAGGCGCGCGACCTGAAAGACGAGGCGCGGCAGCTGATCAAGGATGGCATCGACCCGGTCGCGAACCGCCGGGCGCGTCGGCGCGCTCACGTCCAAACGGTCGAGGATACTTTCGAGGGCCTGGCGCGCGAGTGGTGGGATACGCTGCACCGGCACGAGACCGTGCAAAAACACGCGGAGCGCAATCTGCGCCGCCTGGAGGTCTACGCCTTCCCGATGCTGGGGCGTCGCCCCGTGCGCGAGATCACCGCCGGCGAGGTGCTGGAGGCGCTGCGTGTTCCAGAGCGACAGGGTCGGCTGGATACCGCACACCGGGTCCGCGC
>SKNJ01000147.1 GCA_007120575.1 Thioalkalivibrio sp. | reverse complement strand
TCGAGACGACCCGCCCGGGTGCGTCGGCACGGATCTGAGCCAAGGAGTTTCAAATGGGTTTTCTGAAGGGCAAGCGCGCACTCATCGTCGGCGTTGCCAGCAACCGTTCCATCGCCTACGGTATCGCCGAGTGCATGCGCCGCGAAGGCGCGGAACTCGCGTTCACCTACCAGAACGAGCGTCTGAAGGACCGCGTCGGCAAGCTGGTCGCGGACTTCGACTCGGACATCCTGGTGCCTTGCAATGTCGAAGACGACCGCGAGATCGAGCAGGTATTCGAACGCCTGGACGACTACTGGGACGGGATCGACATCCTGGTCCACTCGGTGGCGTTCGCCCCCAAGGACCAGCTCGAGGGCGACTTCCTCGACAACCTGACCCGTGACGGTTTCCGTACCGCCCACGATGTCAGCTCCTACAGTCTGGCCGCCCTGGCCAAGGCCGGCCGCGGGATGATGAAGGACCGCGAAGCATCCATCCTGACCCTCAGCTACCTTGGCGCGCAACGCTCGATGCCGAGCTACAACGTGATGGGCCTGGCCAAGGCCAGCCTGGAGGCCAACGTACGCTACCTGGCGTACACCCTGGGGCCGGAGACGACCCGCGTGAACGCGATCTCCGCCGGTCCGATCCGCACCCTGGCGGCCTCCGGCATCGGCGGTTTCAAGGGCATCCTCGACCATGTGGCGGCCAACGCGCCGTTGCGTCGCAACGTCACCATCGAGCAGGTCGGCAACGCCGGCGCGTTCCTGTGCTCCGATCTCGCCTCCGGGATCACCGGCGAGGTGATGTACGTTGACTCGGGCTTCAACACCGTCGGCCTCGGTGCCCGCGAGATGGGCATGGAATAAGGCCCAGCAGGGCCGCTGGCGCGCGCCCCGTGTACACATACAAAAGCCCGGCAGCGCCGGGCTTTTTTCGTCTGGCAGTCTGTCGGCCCAGGAAGTTGTAGCGGTCTACGCCTGACCGCCCGCTCCCGGGCCAGCCATCACCGACACAGACCGAGAGGGGTACCGGGCGTCCGGCAGGGCGCCCGCGACGCGGGTACAGCCTTGTCGGGGCACTTAATCCAGGTTGTCGGGATAGCGCTGGATGTCCGCCTGCGACTCCAGCCAAGCCAGATACGCACGGAACTCGGCACCACCATACGCGTTGAGCAGTTCCTCGCGCGCCCGCTGGCGCATGGTTTCATCGGCCGCCCCGTCCTCGAGCCGAACCTCTTCCAGCACCACGACCGCGAAGTCGCCTCCCGGCAGCGACGCACCCGAAACCTCGACCGCACCCTCACTCGGGGCGGCCAGGCGGAACAGATGCTCGCGAACGCCGGGCGGAACGTCCGCGTCCCCGTCGGCGGCGGAATCGCGCCGGACCTCCTGGCCGCGCTGCCAGGCTTGCGTATCCTCCAGGGCCGCGTGCCATGCGTCGGCCTCGCGCATCTGTGCGATCAACGCCTCGCCAGCCTCGCGAGCCGCACTGGCCGCCGCATCACGCTGCAGGCGCGCGCGGATCTCGTCCTCGACCTCGTCCAGCGGGCGCAACTCGGCCGGTTCGTGCGCCTCCATGCGCAGCACGATGGTGGAGCCATCACGCAGGTCGATGGCATCACTGTTGTAGCCATCCTCGCGCACCCGCGGATCGAACGCGGCATTGCGGATGCTGCGCAACGATGTGAGGCCAGCACCCGACTCGCGGGTAAACCAGTCGCTGGTGCGGATTTCCAGGCCGGTTGCGCTGGCTGCGGGCTCCAGGCTCTCGGAGAACTCGGTGGTCAGCGACATCAGGTCGTCCAGGGCCTGGATCTGCATCTGCTCGGCAGTACGGTCGCGCAGGTCGCGCTCCACCTCTTCGCGCACTTCTTCGAGCGGCTGCGGCTGCGACTCCTCGATATCGGTCACCTCGAGGATGAACCAACCGCGCTCGGTTCGCACCGGCTGGCTGATCAGGCCCTGAGGCAGGGTAAAGATCACGGTCTCCAGGGTAGGGTCGATATCCCCTCGGGCGATCCGGCCCAGACTCCCGCCCCGGTCAGCGCTCAGCCGGTCCTCGGAATACTCCTCGGCCAGGGTGGCGAAATCCTCGCCGGCCTCCAGACGTTCGCGCAATTCGCGAACCCGAGCCTCGGCATCTTCCTCTTCGTCGCGGATGCGGATCTGGCGCACCTCGCGCAATTCGGGTTGCTCGTAGCGCGAACGGTTCAGGCGATAATGCTCGCGGATCTCGTCTTCCGAGACCTCGACCGTCCCTTCCAGCGATTCCGGATCCAGCTGCAGATAGGCGATCCGCATGCGCTCGGCAGTGGTGAATTCGCCCGGATTCGCGTCGTAATAGGCGCGCACCGCGTCCGCCTCCACAACCCCGGGCTGATCGAATTCATCGGCCTCGAAGATCCGCCAGCTCGCTACACGGGTCTGATTGCGCAGGCGTCCGAAGTCCTCCACCAGCACGGCAGCCGGCAGTCCGGTGGCCTGGATCCCGCGCTGAATCTGCGCCAGCACAATGGACTGGGCGACGTCACGTTCGAAATCCGCGGGACTGATGCGCTGGGCATTCAGCAACTGGGCGTAGCGTTCACGGCTGAACTGTCCGTTCTCCTCGAATACCGGCATGCCCCGGATCTCGCGCAGGATGCTGTCCCCGGCCGCGCGGAAGCCGGCGCTGTCGGCCGCCTGCCGCAACAGCTCGTGACGGATCAGACTCTCCAGCGCAGCCATGCGGATACCGTCCTCGTCCAGCACATCGTCCGGGATCTCGCCACCGAACATGCGGGCCATCTGGTCCCGCTGGCTGCGTGCCTCCTGATGCACCTGACGTACCGGGATATCGACCCCGTTGACCTCTGCCGCAACCAGCGGGCCGGACCCGCCAAAATATTCGCCCAGCCCCCACAATGCGAAGGGGATGGTGATGAGGCCGATGATGACGTAGGCGAGCCAGCCGGTCGCGCGATCACGGATTGCTTGCAGCATGTTGGTCTCTTGAATGTCCTGAAAGGGGCCGTCGTTCGAATGTCATCGAACCCGGAAATGGTAGCAGGCGCGCAGGTCCGCGTCTGCGTCCGGTTCCGGGAGATGGACCGCACCAGCGATGCCACTGTTCCCCGGGGCGCCCGCGGCACGCTGGTCCGCCTGGCGCACCACAAAAAAAAGGCGCCCGAGGGCGCCTTTTTCGATATGGCGGAGCGGACGGGACTCGAACCCGCGACCCCCGGCGTGACAGGCCGGTATTCTAACCAACTGAACTACCGCTCCAGGAACTCTGCGTCGTGCATCCCGGGGCGGGACTGCACTTGGTGGGTGCTGACGGGTTCGAACCGCCGACATTCGCCTTGTAAGGGCGACGCTCTACCAGCTGAGCTAAGCACCCGATAAAGCGCGCTAGTTTACTCGATCCTTGAGCGCTTTACCAGCCTTGAACGACGGTGTCTTGGAAGCGGCGATCTGGATGGTTTCGCCGGTGCGCGGGTTGCGCCCGGTACGGGCCTCGCGTTCGCGAACCAGGAAGGTGCCAAAGCCCACCAGCGATACCTGATCACCCTTGGCGAGGGTATCCCCAACTACGCTGACCATGGCATCGACGACCCGGCTGGCCTGGGCCTTGGGGACATCGGCTTCCGCAGCGATCGCGTCGATCAATTCGGATTTATTCATGAAAGGCTTCCTTATCTCAGTGGTGACTCGGGCTTTGCGCCGGATGATGGCCAAGCTTACAACAGCCAGGGTACCGATCTCCATCTCCCCGGAAAAGCCGCCTGGCCGCTGAATCGTGTGGTGCGACTGGGGTTATAGCAAGGCCCTCGAAAAAGTGTCAAACGCAGCGAAGGCTGCCGCCGGCCGATCCGCGTGCGGGCTGCCCCCCGCCGGGTCCGCAAGAACGCCCCACGCACGCAAAAAAAACCGCAACCCCAGGGTCGCGGTTTCATGGAAATTCCGGGACTTAGTGGTGACGGACCCGGCGGCGGTTGGATTCCTTGGCCGGCTTCACCGCGTCCTCGACCTTGTCGGGCGTCTCGCCGGCCTTGGCCTCGGGCATGTGGGTCAGGGCAACCTCCAGGACCTCGTCGATCCAGCGTACCGGACGGATATCGAGCTTCTGCTTGATGTTCTTCGGGATATCGACCAGGTCCTTCTCGTTCTCCTCGGGGATCAGCACGGTGCGGATCCCGCCGCGGTGGGCCGCCAGCAGTTTTTCCTTGAGTCCGCCAATCGGCAGGACCTGGCCGCGCAGGGTGATCTCGCCGGTCATCGCAACATCCGCGCGGACCGGGATACCGGTCAGCGCCGAAACGATCGCGGTGCACATGCCAATACCCGCGGACGGTCCGTCCTTCGGCGTCGCACCCTCCGGCACATGGATGTGCAGGTCCTTCTTCTCGTGGAAGTCCTCCTCCAGGCCCAGGGCCTCGGCACGCGAGCGCACCACGGTCAGGGCAGCGTGGATGGACTCCTGCATCACGTCGCCGAGCTTGCCGGTCTGCTGGGTCTTGCCCTTGCCCGGGACCACGCTGGCCTCGATGGTCAACAGCTCGCCGCCGACCTCGGTCCAGGCAAGGCCGGTGACCTGCCCGACCTGGTCGTTTTCCTCGGCCAGACCAAAGCGGAAGCGCCGCACGCCGAGATACTTCTCCAGCGTCTTGGGCGTAACCGCGGTGGTACGCGCACGCTCCTTCTCGCTGGCCAGCAGGCGCTGCTTGGCCACCTTGCGGCAGACCTTGGCGATCTCGCGCTCCAGCGAGCGCACACCGGCCTCGCGGGTGTAGTAGCGCACCATGTCGCGCACCGCCGAATCGGAAATCTGGATCTCGGCCGGCTTCAGGCCGTTGGCCTTGATCTGCTTGGTCAGCAGGTAATTGTGCGCGATGTGGACCTTCTCGTCCTCGGTGTAGCCGGACAGGCGGATGACCTCCATGCGGTCCAGCAACGGCCCGGGGATGTGCATGCTGTTGGCCGTGGCCACGAACATCACGTCCGACAGGTCGAAATCGACCTCCAGGTAGTGGTCGCTAAACGTGTGGTTCTGTTCCGGATCCAGCACCTCGAGCATCGCCGAGGCCGGGTCACCCCGGAAGTCCATCGCCATCTTGTCGATTTCGTCCAGCAGGAACAG
>SKNJ01000071.1 GCA_007120575.1 Thioalkalivibrio sp. | reverse complement strand
CGCTGGTCTCTTGGCCACACAGGGAATTTTCCTCAGTCGGCCGTATCGCCCAATACGGCACTCCTTCGGAAAATCCCCTGTGCGGCCAATATCCTGCGCGATCATCACGCGAATTCATGAACCATCCGGGCTAGAAGATGTGGGTCAACTGGATCGCGGTGCGATTGCCGATCCCGTCGACGTTCGCGTTCGGACCGGCCCCGCTCGGGAAGTTCACCGCCTCCACGTCACGCATGATGTAGTTCAGGGTCAGGCGTGTCTTCGGGTTGAAGTGATACTGCGCCGCCAGGGTGAGGGTCTTCCAGCGAGTCTCGAACGGGTCGTTCTTCAGGCGATTGTAGATGTCGTAGCGCCCCGCGACTTCCCACTTGGTGTTGGGGATGTAGTAGCCAACATCGACCTGATAGCCGTCGGCCTTGCCATGGACCCCGTTGCCCGGCGGCACGGCCGGGTTCATGTCGAAAGTGGGGGCGTGGGGCCCGACCCAGATCATGCCCTCTGCGGTCGCGTATTCGGCCGCGATGCGCCACGGCTTTTTCAGGTAACGCACGCCCAGTCCGCGGCGCTCGCGGTCGAAGGTTTCCGGGTTGTGCACGCCGTCGTCGGTGTTGTCCAGGCGGCGCTTGCCGCGCTGATCCCAGGCGAACAGCTTGACCCCTTCCACGCGCGGGCCCCGGCCTCCGAAGATGTACTCCGAGGACCAGTAGAGATAGGTGTCGCGATTGTTGTCCAGGTCACCCACATTCAGGCCGTTGCCGTTGCCCACCATCACCGCGTAGCTGTGTTCCCAGTCACCGGATTCGAAGGTATCGAACACCTGGATACCGGTGTCGCGCGCGGCGGCAACCGACTGCTCGAAGCGGTTCAGATCCCCGGCGCTATCCATCGGCTGGGGCGGCACGTTGGCGGTGTAGCGCTTGTTGGGAAGGCGCTCGATCAGTTGCTGGTTGGCGAAGTTCGTGAATTCGATGTAGTCGAGGTTCACGATGCCCTGGAAGACCTCCTCCGAACCGGGGGTCTTGAACAGGCCGACCCGGAAGCGCGCGCCGGGAACGTGGTTCAATGTGATGCTGGCGTCGGTCAGCTTGGCGAAGCTGTTGCCCGGCTGGGTAATGCCGTTGTTCCCGAGTTCGGCCATGATGAAGTAGTTGATCTTGCCGTCCAGCGGGAACCCGGTGCCCCGCGCTCCGATGCGTGCCCGGTTCAGGTTGAAGCCGGACTGCGAGGTCAGGTCCGGCCCGATCAGTTTCGGCGGCACGTAGGCGCCGCCCGGGTTGGGGTCGCTGGCATCGTCCTTGTAGCCGGGTTGCACGAAGCCCCAGAGCTTGGCTCGTGCGGCCGCATCTTCCGGCTCGGTGCCCTGCAGCATCAGCCAGTTGGCGGAGTGGGCCGGGGCGGCGAGCCCCAGTGCGGTGGCGAGTGCGAGTGACTTCAGGGCCCATTGGGTTGAGATTTTCATGTTTCCTGTCCTTGTGGGTCGTTAGGGTTCATTCCATGGCGGGCACACGGGCGCGACCCGGGTCCTCAGGGCTTGATCAGCGAATAGCCCTGCTGCTGCAGCTCCATGATCCGGACCACACCGGCGTCCACGATCTGGGCGTTGGGGTTCAGGGTGGGTGGGTGACCGATGATCCGGCCCATGCCCGCCACGGTGTTGGCGCAGGCACTGAACCGAACCCCCTGATCCACCAGGGCCTGGATGCGATCCTGATTGGCGTTGTTCTCGAACAGCAGACGCAGCCCCGGGCCGAACGCGACGACCTCCACCGCGACCCGGTCGGGACCGTAGTGATTGAGCAGGTTGTTGGCCACGTTGAGGATCAGGGTCTGTTTGAAGGGCTGGTTGTCGCTGATCTGCAGGACTACGTGCTCCTCCGCGAACGGGTTGTCGCTGGCGCTGGCCGGCAGCGCGAAACCGAGAAGGAGGCAGGCGGCGATGACAAGCAGCAGCTTGCGGGGGGCGTCGTTCATGGTGTCACTTCCTGTGTCGTCGGAATGGAACGCAAGACGCGTGCGGCGCTTGCGCGGAGCAAGGGGCGGTCGCGGACTGACGGATGCATCGCCTGCCTCCTTCCCCGGTCAAGCGCGTTCGTTCGCGCCGGGTGGCGGGTAGTCAATCGAGTTGGACGGCAGGGAGAAGCGGACCAGGCATTGCCGGCCGGGGCAGCGCGGAACCGCGTACGGTCCCGGCCGGCTGACGGGGCAGGTTCATCCCTGAAGTCCGGGTGCACCGTTCCGCTGGTGCGCCCGGAACTCCCGGATGGCGAGATCCGGCGCCAGGCGGGGCGCTGTCAGCTCGTGGTCCGGGGGTCCTAAGGGCCCGGGTCGCGAATACCTCGAACCGAGCCGAAGGACCTTTTAGCACGGTGTTCGGATGGCGGGCAACTTGCTGATTTTTATGCGTATATACGCATGTGAGCGGGGGTCAGGGGCGATGGTCGCGTTGCGGTTCAGCCTGCGGCTGATCCACGGAGGGCCCGGCGTCGGACAGGTCCAGGGTGGGCGAGGCGGCGGCGTCCCCGGCGGGACGGTCGGTGTCGCCGCTGGTCTGGCGTTTCATGCGGGCCTCCAGGGAGTCGGCCATCGCGTTGTAGGCGGCATAGACGCGTTCGAAGTCGTCCGAGCGCCGCGTGCGGATGCGGGTATCGAGCCGGCCCTGGCTGATCTGGTCGAGCGCCCCGCGCAGGGTGTCCAGCGGGACCTGCAGGCGTCGGGCCAGGATATAGGCCCCCAGCAGTACGGCCAGCAGGGTCACCAGTGTCAGCAGGCCCAGGGCCGTCACCGTGGCACGGTTCGCCTGCGTCAGCGCGCGCGTGGACAGCGCTACCTGCAGACGACCGATCTCGTGCTCCTGGTAGTGCACCGGGGCCTCGAACAGGAACAGCTCGCGCCCGTCCGGCCCGGCTACCGACCACACCGCGCGGTCGCCCCGGCGGGTCAGCAGCCGGTCCTCGGGCGGGGGGGCGTAGGGGGTGCCAATGGCCTCGGGGTCACTGCTGGCCACGACATCGCCACGATGGTCGGCCACGTTCAGCAGGGCGATCTCGCGATTGGCCTGCATGTCCCGCAGGCGGCCCTGGACCGCGATGGTGTCTTCCAGCAGCAGGTCCTCGGCGCTTTCCACGGAGATGATCCCGGCCAGGGTTGCGCCATAGTCGAACGCCAGGTCGGTCATCACCGTGTTCTGTTTCTGATATACCAGCGTGGCCGCGACCAGCAGGGTTGCGGCCACCACCACGCCCATGATCGCCGCCCAGCGCAGGCGCAGCGGCACGATGCGGTGCCCGGCCCCGCTGCGTTCGCGCTCGGCGCGTTCCTCCTCCAGACGCTGGAGGTCCACCAGCAGCTCGCCGGCCGATTGGTAGCGATCCTCGGGGCGCTTGGCCAGCAGGCGCAGCACCACCTCGACCAGGGCATCGGGGCAGTCCGGCACGATCGAGTGTGGGGCGGGCACCGCATCCTGTACCACGCGGGTCAGCAGCTCATCCAGATCGTGGCCGCGAAATGGCGTATGGCCGGTCAGTAGTTCGTACAGCACCACGCCGACCGAATACAGGTCGGCGCGCGCGTCGGTTGTTTGTCCGCGGATCTGCTCGGGGGCCATGTAGTGCGGGGAGCCGGCCACGTAGCCGTCGTCGTCGGCGCGCCAGTCGGGATCGTTCAGGGTGCGCGCGATTCCGAAATCCATCACCTTGATGTTCACCGTGGCGCTGGTGACGATGATGTTGTCCGGCTTGATGTCGCGGTGGACCACGCCATGCCGGTGGGCGTAGTCCAGGGCCTCGGTCAGCTGGATTGCGATCTTGAGGACATTACGCAGCAGTAGCGGGCGAAAGCGCTCCGAGAACTCCGCCAGGGTGGTCCCCTCCAGCAGTTCCATCGCGATGAACGGCTGCCGGTCGTCCTCTCCGACGTCGAAGATGGTGACGATCCCGGGGTGGGTCAGGGTCCCGGCGGCGCGTGCCTCGGCGAGGAAGCGGCGGCGAAACTCGGGGCGTTGCGCCACCTCGTCGTGCAGGCACTTGATCGCCAGCGGGCGGCGAATCTCCGGGTCGAACCCCCGGTAGATGACCGCCATGGCCCCGCGCCCGAGCTCCTCGCCGACCCCGTAGCGACCGATTCGCTGCATGGCCGTCGCCGGGGCGGTCAGGCGGTCTCGAGCAGGATGCGCGCGACCACGGCCAGCACCAGGATGGCCACGGCGACGCCCAGCCAGCGCCAGGGAAAGCGTCCGGGGGCGCCCTGCGGCGTGGCATCCGACCCGTCGTCGCGGCGTCGGAACACGAACTCGGCGCGCCCGAAGCGCACATGATCGCCGTCCTTGAGCACCGCCTCGTGGACCTTGTGTTCGTTGACCCAGGTGCCGTTGGTAGACAGCAGATTGACCACCCGGCACTCGCCGCCCTCGTTGACCAGCCAGGCATGTTGCGACGAGACGCTGCCTTCCTCGATCACGATATCGTTGTCGGCCTGGCGCCCCACCGAGCGTTTGCCGGGCTTCAGCGTCAGGCGGCGCTGGTCATGCGGTTCGCCGATCCCGACCAGCACCGGATATCCCCCCGGTGGCTCCTGCTCCGGGGCCGGTTCGGTGTCGACGATGCCCTCGGGCAGGTCATCGCCGCGAAACAGCATCGTACCCTGTGGCCCGCTTCGCTCCGCCTCGCTGCGTCGTCCCTGATCGCTCATGCTTTCCCCCCGGAGGCCTCCGCCTGTGGTTCGATTACGAGTATGCACGCGCGGGCGTGTGCGTCACAACGCTGCCGCTGGCCGCATTGGCGGGAGGCTGCTATACAGTACGGGCAACCATGCACCGGGTTGCAGGTGGCGACCCGGCGTACCCGTTCGTATCCTACAGGAGACCCGCCATGGAAGACCAAGTCGACAACAACGGACCGCGCGAACTGATCGAACCGCTGGTGCGCGGCAAGTTCTGGATGCAGTTGATCGGGGTGATGCTGATCATTTCGGGCGTGCTGACCGCCCTGTCGATCATCGGGATCATCGTCGCCTGGATCCCGATCTGGGCTGGCGTGGTGTTGATGCAGGCGGCCAGCGCCACTCAGCGCGCGTACGACAGCGGCGATACCCTGGAGCTGAAATATGCCCTGGGGCG
>SKNJ01000224.1 GCA_007120575.1 Thioalkalivibrio sp. | reverse complement strand
GGCGCTGGGCGGGTTGCGCACGCGTATTCTCCAGGCCCTGGGGGTGGCGCCAATGGGGACCGTCCGTCAACTCGAGGAGCGGTTGCGCTCGAATGAACAGCGCCTGGAAGCGATGGAGGCGGCCCTGGCGCGTACCCGCCAAACGGTCTCGCACCTGTGCGAGGACACGCGGCGTTTGTGGCAGGTCAACCAGACCTGGGCGTGGGAGGATAACGCGGTCCTGGTCTTGCGCCGGCCGGAGCGTGACCCGGGGAATGACTGATTTTTCCGGATCGGAGTGGTAAACGGTGAGCCCCCCGGATCGAACGCGGCGGCCCCGTGTCCTGCAGGTCCTGCATGGCGGGGCGGGCGGACTGGGTGTTGCGGTGGACCTCCTGGTCGAACAGACGGGCACCGATTTCGAACATCGGCGCCTGTACGTGGAGTCGGGTCGCTGGTCAGTGCCGGATGCGGAAGGCGTACCCGTTCGCATGCTCCTGCGCGATGCGGGGGCGCTGCGTCGCCTGGTACGCCGCCACGGGGTCGATGTCGTTCATGTCCATCATGTACTGGGCGACCGCAAACGGCTGCTTCGGGCCCTGCGTCGCCTGCCGGTACCGTATGGCGTCACCGTCCATGACTTTTACCTGGCCTGCCCGCGCATCCACATGGTGCCGCCGGGCCAGGTGTACTGTGGCGCGCCGACGGACCCGGGGTTCTGCAACGACTGCCTGGCGCGAGTGCCCGGGGTCCGCGCGGATATCACGCAGTGGCGCCGGGAGCATGGCGAGTTGCTGCGCGGTGCCGCGTTCGTCACCACCCCCACGGCCGATACCGCGCGGGTACTGTCGCGCTACTGGCCCGATCTGCAGCCACAGGTGGTCGCGCATGACTATCGACCGGCGGGTCTCGAGGCCGCCCCGCCCGATGCCGGGCCTGAAGAGCCCGTGTCCATCGGGGTGGTCGGTGCGCTGGGTCCGGAAAAGGGCGGCGAGATGGTGGAGCGCCTGGCCGAGGCCGCGCGGGCCCGAAACCTGCCACTGCGCTTCGTGGTGCTGGGGGATACCCATCGTCATGGCGGGCCACAGGCGCTGATGGATGGCTGGCTCTTTGTGCATGGCAGTTATCGCCGTGAGCAACTTCCCCGGTTGCTGGAGCAGTACCGGATCCGCCTGGCTGCGTTCCCGGCGATCTGGCCGGAGACGTTTTGCCTGACACTGTCCGAAACCTGGGCCTCGCACTTGCCGGCGCTGGCCCCGGCATTCGGAGCGCTGGGCGAGCGGGTGTCGGCGACCGGCGGAGGCTGGACGGTCGCGGATTGGACAGAACCCGATGCGTGGCTGGATGCGATCCTGCAACACATCCGTGACCCGGAGGCCATGCAGGCTGCCGGTGAACGTGGTTTCCAGTCCCTGCTACGGGACGAGCAGGAACATCCGATTGCTGTCCTGTATGCCGAGGCATGCTCAGGTCGGTGAGCCTGACGATCTGTGATGGAGCTCATCGCTGTCGCCTGTCTGACGGGCAAACTGGCTGGAATACCAGCGCGGGAGTAGGATGGGGGCCCTGTGGCGGGGCACCCCGGCTCCTGTCATTGCGAGGAGCGAACCATCCCCTCGTCATCGCGAGGAGCGCACCATCCCCTCGTCATTGCGAGGAGTGCAGCGACGAAGCAATCTCCCGGGGCTGGCACGGCAACAGGGCCGATGCCCCGATAGTCCCGGACGAGGGCTGTTTCGTCGCTGTGCTCCTCGCATTGACGGGGTTGGGCAAATGCTCGCTCCATGACGGGTTTCAGTAGCCCATGCCCGGAAGAAATCCATTTTTACGACAATGTGCTGACTATCTATGACGACTCAAGCAAAACCGGCAACGGTCAAGGAACTCTCCACGCGCTTCATCGAGCTCGCCAACCAGATGAAGGACGAAGGGCAGGACATCAAGCGCATCTCCTCGGGCCTGATGCAGGCCTCGGCGATCTATGCGACCTATGCGGCGGCCGGCAATCAGGGCTATCTGCAGGAAAGCGGCGTGAAGAAGGTCGCCGACGTGTACGTGAACGGTCTGCGCGAGATCCAGAAGGTGAAGAAGGCGGCCGCGGAACAGGAGGGTCTGAAGCCGCGCGAGTCCACGGCGCCGATGCCGGTGGACGGCGGTGGCGAGTCGGGCGACCGCTGAGTCCGGACGCGGGCGGGTAGGCGAAGCGCACCCCGGGCGTCCGGCCCCTTCCCGGGGCCCCGACCCCGGTGTGTTCTTGTGCCCGACCCGCTGACCCACGGTTTTCCGAAACACCATGTCCTTTCCCGCTTGCCCGTTTGCCAACGAGGTGGATGTGATCGTCCCGGTCTATCGCGACCTGGAGGCGACGCGTGCCTGTGTGGAAAGCGTGCTGGCGGCGACGCCGCGAACCCCCTTTCGGCTGGTGGTGGTGAACGATGCCACCCCGGAGCCGGCGCTGGCCGCCTGGCTGTCGGAACTGGAGGCGCGCGCGGATGCGCGCGTGCGGGTGCTGCACCACGAGCACAACCAGGGCTTTGTGCGCTCGGTGAATCGGGGCATGACCCTGCATCCCGACCGGGATGTGGTCCTGCTCAACAGCGATACCCGGGTGTATGGCGACTGGCTGGACCGGCTGCGGGCCTGCGCCTGGCGCGAGCCGGATACCGGGACGGTCACGCCGCTGACCAACAACGGGACCCTGGCGAGCTACCCGGTGTTCATGCACGACAACCCGGCCGTGAGTCCTGACGACGGGGCGGCGATCGACGCTCTGGCGGCCGAGGTGAATGCGGGCCTGGATGTCCGCGTGCCAACCGCGGTGGGATTCTGCATGTATATCCGCCGGGCCTGTCTGGAGCAGGTCGGGTATTTCGATGCGGCCGCCTTCGGGCGCGGATATGGCGAGGAAAACGAGTTCTGCATGCGTGCGACCGATGTGGGTTGGGAGCATCGGTTGTGTGGTGAGGTCTTCGTGCATCATCAGGGCGGTCTGTCGTTCGGGGCGGAGTCCGATGCGCTGAAGGCGGCGGCCACGAAGACCCTGGAAGAGCGCTACCCGGACTACCCGGACCGGGTCGCGGCGTTCGTTGCGCAGGACCCGGGCTGTAGCCTGCGCCGGCGCCTGGATCTGGCGCGCCTGCAGGCCTCCCCGCTGCCGCGTGTCCTGTTCATCTCCCACCGTCAGGGCGGTGGGGTCGCCCGGCATTGCGAGGACCTGGCGCGCCTGCTGGCGCAGGACCAGCAGACGCTGGTGCTCGAGCCGGCGGATCATGGCTGGGTACAACTGCGCTGGCTGCGCGAGGGGGAGGCCTTCCGGCTGTATTTCCGCCTGCCGGAGGAATACGCAGAGCTGCGCGAGCTGCTGGCCGAGCTGGGCATTGGACGTGTCCATGTGCATCACGTGATGGAACACCAGCAGGTTGTCCTGCGCCTGCCCGAGGACCTTGGCGTACCGCTGGATTTCACCATCCACGACTATTACAGCATCTGCCCGCAATACAACCTGACCGACGAGCGCGGCGACTATTGTGGGGAACCGGACGCAGCGGGTTGTGCACGTTGTCTGGCGGTGCGCCCCGCGCCGTGGGGGCTGGACATCGTTGCCTGGCGCAACCTGTTCACGCGCCTGCTGGTCGCCGCCGAACGCGTTATCGCGCCATCGGAAGACGTGCGCGAGCGTCTGCAACGCTATGTCCCGGATGCGAACATTCGGGTACTGCCGCATTTCGTCGAGGCCGCGGGGCAGGTCGCTGTCCCGGCCTCGTCCGTGGTGCCGGCGCCGCGCCAGGATGCGGACACGGTCCGGGTGCTGGTGCTGGGTGTCGTCAATCCCGCCAAGGGGGCGCACCTGCTGGAGCGCTGCGCCTGGGATGCGCGCAACCGAGGGCTCGGCCTGCGCTTCATCGTTCTCGGCTACAGCGAGACCGCGATCGCCGGGCTGGACCAGCTGCCGCTGGAGTTGACCGGGGAGTACCAGCTTGACGAACTGCCCCGGCGCATCGCGGAGATTGGCGCCGATGTGGTGTTCTTTCCCACCCGAGCGCCGGAGACCTTTTCCTACACCCTGAGCGAGGCGCTGGCGACCGGCCTGCCGCTGGTTGGGCCGCGGCGCGGCGCGTTGCCCGAGCGTGTCCGCGGGCTGGACCACGCCTGCCTGCTCGATCCCGAGGCCGATCCCGCCGCCTGGAACGATCAGTTGCTGGCCAGCGCTCGAAGGTGGCGCGAACTGCGTGCGACTTCAGGGGGCTCCGCATGACACCTGACACGTATCGCAAAGCCTTTCTTGAAGAGGTGTGTCTGGAAGCCCCGCCCGCACCGGATGCGCACATGCGGGAGAGGTTGGTACGACAGGTTTCCGGCCCGCGTTGCGTGGGGCCGCTGCGTGCAGCCGAGCCGTTGATGCTGGCGCGTGCCCGGTCCTTGCGGCAGGTGTTTGTGCGTGCTCTGCCGACGGCCGTTCAGGACGGCGGGCTGGACGAATTCGAGGGTTGGGTCGGTCGGTATTACCAATTGGAAGAGCGCGCTGGGGCGTTGGAGGCGGAGGTGAAGGAGACCCGCAAGGTATTGGATCATACTCGTCACCAGCTGGAGTCGGAGCTACGCAGGACGCACGATGCCCTGGCAGAACGGAGTGCGCATCTGGATCGGGTGCTGGCCTCGCCAAGTCTGCGGGTGGGCCGGGCACTGCTCGCGCCGGCCCGATTGATCCTGCGGGCCTGGCGTCTGTTCCGGGCGTTTCCGGGTCAGGTGCGACGCCGGGGGATCCGTGCAGTGCCGGCCCTCCTCCGGGGTGGAGCCCGGCGCCTGGTGACACCGGATCCGGATGTATCGTATGTCGACTGGCTGCGACAGAATGCGGCGTTTGGTCCGGAACAGCGGGCCGCTCTGGAACAGCAACTGGAAAACCTGCGCGTACAGCCGCTGATCTCGATCGTGATGCCGGCGTACAACTCCGAGCCGCGTTTTCTGCGCGAGGCGGTGGACTCGGTCCGCGAGCAGGTCTGGCCGCACTGGGAACTGCTGCTGGTGGACGACGCCTCCGACGATCCGGCGACGCGCGCCGTGCTGGCCGAGCTGGAGGACGTGGATGCGCGGGTGCGGGTCCTGCGCCGCAGCGAGAACGGACACATCTCGGCGGCCTCGAATACCGCCCTGGAACAGGCGCGCGGCGAGTGGGTCGGCTTCCTGGACCACGATGACCGGCTGGCGCC
>SKNJ01000064.1 GCA_007120575.1 Thioalkalivibrio sp. | reverse complement strand
GGAAAACGGTATGCTGAGCGCATGACAGCGTTAGCGGGGCGAGCAAGGTAATGACGATCTGGGTGGATGCGGACGCCTGTCCGGCGGTGATCAAGGAGATCCTGTTCCGGGCGGCGAAGCGTACCGGGACCTCGCTGACCCTGGTGGCCAACCAGCCCATGCGGACCCCGCCATCCCGGCTGATAACCTCCATCCAGGTGGGTTCGGGCTTCGATGTAGCAGACAACGAGATCGTGCGGCGCATGGAGCCTGGCGACCTTGTGATTACCGCCGATATACCGCTGGCGGGAGAGGTGATCGACCAGGGGGGGCAGGCCCTGAACCCGCGCGGGGAACTCTACAACCGCGACAATATCCGCGAGCGCCTGGGCATGCGCGACTTCATGGAGACCCTGCGCGCCAGCGGTGTGGACACCGGGGGCCCAGCCGCGCTCGGCCCACGCGACCGTCAGGCGTTCGGCAACGCCCTGGATCGCTGGCTCGCGCAACAGGCGAAAGGCCGCGGTTGATAGTCAGCGAAGGCGGGCAGTTGTCGGTCGGGGCGAATGTCGGGGGTAGCGTCGGGAGATGGCCACGGCCCCTGCGGGCCCTCGCCATGACGGGGGCAGGGAGAAGCACCGTCATCGCGAGGCGCGCAGCGCCGTGGCGATCTCCGTGGGCGGCCCCGACGCCGGGCCGGGCGGACGTCGGGGGTTTCGTTGGGAGGTTGCCGCGGCCCCTGCGGGGCCTCGCAATGACGGGGGCAGGAAGCACCGTCATCGCGAGGCGGGCAGCGCCGTGGCGATCTCCGTGGGCGGCCCCGACGCTGGCCGGGGCGAACGTCGGGGGTAGCGTCCGGAGCTGGCTATGGCCCTGACCGTTCGAACTACGGGGTCTGGGTCAGCTGGTAGTTGAAGGTGTATGCGCCTTGGGAAATCGTGCAGCTCCCCGTGTCCCAGTCCGCCGTTGGCGCGGTCCCGCCGAACGTGAAGTCGGAAAGGTCTCCCTCGACCAGCAACTCCGCGTCGGCCTGGGTGCAGTCACCTACGCTCTCGCATTCATCCTTGCCGAGGCGGCAGGCTGCGGCGTTGATCGTGTTGGCGGAAGTAAGGTTGTTGGCCTGGCTGCGAACGGCTGCCTCTTCCGCTTCGTCGGTAAAATCGATGAAGCGCGGGGCCGCGACCGCGGCGAGCACGCCGATGATGATCAGGACGATGACCAGTTCGATGAGGGTGAAGCCGCCGCTGCGGGCCCGGGAGAGTTGTGGGGGAGTGCGCATGGTGTTGTCCTCCATGATGGCTGTTGGTGTTGTTGATTCTTCGTCGGCGATCGGGCACCCGGACCGCCTGTGACGGCGTCTCCGCAGGAGCCTGCCTGCAGGGCGGATTCCTGCAGGGGCGCGGTGGCGACCCGGAGGTCGGTACGCCGCCCATTTTCCGGAAGGCTAGCACAAAAATGTGATGTGATTCGCAAAGCTGCGGGATGCAGCTCAGAAGGCCGCGGCGCCGAGATCCCACATCGGCAGGAACACCGCCAGCGCAAGGATCAGGACCATCGCGCCGATGATCGAGATCAGGATGGGCTCGATGGCACTGGAGAGGTTCTTGAGCTGATAGTCGACCTCCTGCTCGTAGAAGCGCGCGACCTCCTCCATCATCTCGTCCACCTGGCCGGTCTCCTCGCCGACCGCGATCATCTGCAGCACCAGCGGGGTGAACATGCCGGTCCCGGCCGCGGCACCGAGCAGGGTCTCGCCGCGTTCCAGACTTTCGCGCATGCGTTCCACGCGATCGGCGACCCAGGCGTTGTCCACGGCCCGGCCGATGGATTCCAGACCCTCCAGTACCGGTACGCCGGACCGCGAGGCCATGGTCATCGCCCGGGCGAAGCGGGCCAGCAGCGCGCGCTCCATGATCGAGCCGACCAGCGGCAGGCGCAGCTTGATCCGGTCCCACCACAGGCGGCCCCCGGTGCTGGCAATGTAGCGCCGGAATCCGAGGACCAGGGCGGCCGTTCCGCCCACGATCCAGGGCCAGTACGCCATGGTGAACTCGGAGGTGACCATCAGGATGCGGGTGGGGAGCGGCAGGTCGGCGCCGAAGCGCTGAAACATCCCGGCAAAGGCGGGGATTACCACGACGTTGATGATGGCGATCGCGGCCAGGATCGCGACCAGCACGAAGATCGGGTAGCGGATGGCCTGCTTGATCTGCTGGCGGGTCTCGCGCTCGCGTTCGAGATAAAAGCTCAGCTGCTGGAAGGTCTCCTCCAGGCGCCCGGTGCTCTCGCCCATGCGTACCATGTTGATCAGCAGTGCGGGGAAGATCGCGGGGTGGTCGCGCATCGCCGCGGACAGGTCGCGCCCGGTCTCCAGGGACTCGGCCATGCCGCGTATCGCTTCCGCCAGGCGCGCGTTGTGAGTGGTCTCCGCGACCCCGCGCAGGCCGCGCACGATCGGGACGCCGGAGCGGGTCAGGCTGAACATCTGGCGGCAGAACAGCTCGAGGTCTTCCGGGCGTGTGCGTCCGCGGGCGGGCTTGCGTCCCCCGTGCCGGGCCGTCGAGGCAGATGCGGTGCCCGCGTCCGCCGGGGCGATCTGCAACGGGGTGGCGCCGTCGCCCATCAGGCGGCGCGCGACGGCGGCCGGGGAATCGGCCTCCAGCTGGCCCTCCTCGGTGTGGCCCGAGGCGGTGCGGACGCGGTAGGCGTAAAGCGGCATCGGCGCGGCCTAGTCGGAGTCGGGACGGGGGTCGGGCGGGACGAGTTGCAACTCGTCATCCGCTGCCGCGCTTCTTGCGCCGGGCGGGTCTGGGGCGGGGGCGTCCGTCCCCGGACTGGCGTCCTCTGGCGTGCCGGACGCGGGGTCGTCGTCCAGGGTGGGCAGGTCCGCGAATGGCTCGACGCTCGGGGCCTGTTCGTCGGGTTCGTCGAGCTGGGCGGATTCTCCGGCGATACGCAGGACCTCGTCCAGCGGGATCAGACCCTGACGGGCATAGTCCAGCGCGACCTGACCGAGCGGACGGAAGCCATGGGAGACGCGCGCGGCGTCGGCGAAGCGCTGATGGTCGTTGACGCGCAGGGCGCTGGCCATGTCGCCATCCACCTCCAGCAGTTCGTAGATCCCGATGCGGCCCGAGACGCCGGTATTGTTGCAGCGGTTGCAGCCGGTGCCCCGGCGCCACTGCGGCGGTTCGTGGGGACGGTCGTCCAGCGGCTCGATCGCCGCGAGCATGCGCGGGTCGGGGGTATGGGGTTCCGCGCATTCGGGACAGACCCGGCGCGCCAGACGCTGTGCGAGCACCGCGATGATCGACGGGGCGAGCAGGTAGCCCTCGACCCCCATGTCCAGCAGCCGGATCGGGGTCGAGATCGCGTCGTTGGTATGCAGGGTGGACAGTACCAGGTGTCCGGTCAGCGCCGCGCGCACGCCGATCTCGGCGGTCTCCTGGTCGCGCATCTCGCCGACCAGCACGATGTCCGGATCCTGGCGCAGCGCGGTGCGCAATACGCGCGGAAAGTCGAGCCCGATGCGCGCGTTGACCTGCACCTGGCAGACCCGGGGCAGGCGGTACTCCACCGGGTCCTCGACGGTGATGATCTTCTTGCCTGGTACGTTCAGCTCGCGCAGGGCCGAGTACAGGGTGGTGGTCTTGCCCGACCCGGTCGGGCCAGTGACCAGGATGACCCCGTGCGGGTCGCGCAACAGCCGCCGCAGCGGTTCCAGTACGTGCTCGGGCATCCCCAGCTTGTCCAGCGACAGCACGCCCGAGGACTGGTCGAGCAGCCGCATCACCACGGATTCGCCGTTCTGCAGCGGCAGGGTGGAGACGCGGACGTCGATGGAACGGTCGCGCACCCGGATGTTGAAGCGCCCATCCTGCGGCAGGCGCCGCTCGGAGATGTTGAGCCCGGCCATGATCTTGAGCCGCGACACCAGCGCACTGGCAATCTGGTGTTCCTTGAACTCCTGTTCGTGCAGCACGCCATCGATGCGCTGGCGCACCCGCAGGATCTTCTCGTCGGGCTCGATATGGATGTCCGAGGCCCCGGTCTGCACGGCGTCCTCGAACAGGGTCTGTAGCAGGCGCACCACCGGGGCGTCGACCTTCATCTCGGCCTCGACCAGCTGGTCGAGGTCGTAGTCGCTGCGCGACAGCTCCTCGGATAGTTCCTCGGCCACCCGGGAGATCGCCTCGGTATGGCGATACACGCGGTCCAGGGTCGCGAGCAGGTCGTCTTCCGCGACCACCGCGATCTGTGGCCGCTGGCCCAGGGCGCGCGCGATCTCGTCCTGCGCGAAGATGTCCGTGGGGTCCGCCATTGCCACCAGGATGCCGTCGCGACCTTCGGACAGGGGCAGTGCGCGGAAGCGGCGGGCCAGGGTCTCGGGCAGCTGTTTGGCCACTTTGGGGTCGAACTGGTAGCGGCGCAGATCGATCTGCGGGACCTGCAACTGGTCGGCGAGGACCTCCAGGATCTGGCGCTGGGTGACCAGGCCCATGTCGATCAGGACCTGGCCCAGCTTGCGTTCACTGCCCTTTTGCTGTTTCAGGGCCTCGCCCAGCTGTTCTTCGGTGATATGCCCGTAATCGATCAGCAGGTCGCCGATGCGGATGCGCCGAACCTGTTCCTGCAGCGCGGTGGCGATGTCTTCCTGGGTGCAAAGCCCCAGCTCGGTGAGTACGCGCCCGAGTTTGCGCCCGGAACGCTGCTGTTCGGCCAGCGCCTGCTCCAGCTGCTCCGCGCTGATCACGCCGGTCTCCACCAGGGTTTCGCCCAGGCTGCGGTTGCGGCGTGCTCCGGCGGGGGGCTGCGACGCGGGCGCGGGTTGGCCGTCCGCGGTAGCGGCTCCGGACTCTTGCGCCTGCGTGGCGCCTTCCGTCTCCGGCTTGCGGAAAAAGCGCATGCGTGCTCCCTGAATGACTATGTCCGGGCAACGGCCGGGACCGGGACAGATTGCCGAAAGCCGCGCGGGGGGACAAGGCCGCAGCGACCGCCGGGATACCGGCGGTCCTCGATCCGGCGCCCATGGATGCGAACATTCCGGCCGGGACGAACGTCGGGGTTTCGTCCGGAGGTTGCCACGGCCCCTGCGGGGCCTCGCAATGACGGGGGCAGGGATAGAAGCACCGTCATCGCGAGGCGCGCAGCGCCGTGGCGATCTCCGTGGGCGATCTCCGTGGGCGGCCCCGGCGCTGGCCGGAGCGGGCGTCAGG
>SKNJ01000323.1 GCA_007120575.1 Thioalkalivibrio sp. | reverse complement strand
TGCCACGGTTGCGGTATTCCTTGCCACTCTGGCTGGCCTCCCCGGCCCCGCTACGGCGGAGGATGTTCCGTCCCCTGGACTTCAGGTCGACGGCGGCACTCCCGACCAGCGAACCAATATCCGCAACAGCCTGAACCTGGCCGCCCATCCCTGCGACCTCCCGGCCTTCCGCGAACCCCGCCTGCTGCGCGACAGCGAGGCGCGGACCCGCGAGGCCCTGCGCGCGATCGGATTCTATGACGCCGAGCTGGAACTGCGACTGGAACACGCCGAGGACTGCTGGACCCTGCATGTCGACATCGAGCCCGGTCCCGCGACCACCATCGGCGGCGTGGACATCCGGATCACCGGAGAAGCCGCGGACGACCTCGGGTTCGAACCGGTACGCGTTCAGAACGCGATCCGCACGGGCGATGTGCTGCGCCATGACCGCTACGAGGACCTGCGCAACCGGCTCACCCGCATCGCGGCCGACCGGGGCTACTTCGACGCCGACCTGCATACGCGCCGCATCGAAGTCGACCGCGACACCCGCACCGCGACCATTCGCCTGCACATGGACAGCGGCGAGCGCTACCTGCTGGGCCCGGTCACCATCGAACAGGACTTCCTGCGGCCCGAATTCGTGCAGCGCATGGTGCCGTTCACAGAGGGCGAGCCCTACAGTTCCGCCCGAATCATTGCGCTGCAGCGCAACCTGAGCGACAGCGGGTACTTCTCCGGGGTACGCGTGCGCCCTCGGCGGGAGAACGCCGCAGACCGGCAGGTGCCGGTCACTGTCGAGCTCGAACCACGACCCCGGCACAGCTACGAGGCCGGCCTGGGCTACTCGACCGACGTGGGTCCGCGCATCCGGCTGCGCCACGAGCACCGCTATGCCACCCGGCGCGGGCACCGCTACCAGTTCGAGATCGAGGCATCACCGGTCCGCTCGGGCCTCGGGTACAACTACGAGATCCCGTTGCGCGACCCGCTGCGCGAGCGCCTGAACCTGTTCACCAACTATCGCACCGAGGAGACGGACTCGCAGCAATCCGATCGTTTCCAGATCGGCGCGAACCGGGTTCTGCAACGCAGTGGTGGCTGGCAAACCACCGAGGGCCTGCGCTACGAACGCGAGGACTTTACCGTCGGCGACCAGACCGACCGGACCTCGTTGCTGATCCCCTCCTACCGCATCAGCCGCATGGAGGCCGACGACCCGATGACGCCGCGGCGCGGCTACCGCTTCGAGGCCACGGCCCAGGGCGCGCGCGAGGAACTGATCTCCACCACGTCGTTCGCCCAGCTCCTGGCCAGCGGCAAGGTCATCCACGGGCTGGGCCGCGGACGCATACTGGCGCGCGCCGATGCCGGTGTGACCGATGTCGACTCGGTGCGCGAGTTGCCCAGCTCGCTGCGGTTCTTCGCCGGTGGCGACGCCAGCATTCGCGGCTATGGCTACCAGAAGCTGGGTCCGCGCAGCGCCGACGGCGAGATCATCGGTGGCCGGCACAAGCTGGTCGGCAGCATCGAGTTCGACTACCCGGTCGTCGGCAACTGGAGCGCGGCCGCCTTCCTCGACGCCGGCAACGCGTTTGATGACTTCGACGACTTCGACACGGTCTACGGCTTCGGGGTCGGCGTGCGCTGGCGCTCCCCGGTCGGTCCCATCCGCGTGGATCTGGCCCACGGGCCGGACTCGCAGGATAACTTCCGCATTCACTTCTCCATGGGGCCGGATCTGTGAGGCGGTTGCTGCACGCCATGCTCTGGGGACTGTCCACGGTCCTCACCCTGGTGATCATCCTGCTGGGCACCCTCGGCGGCCTGCTCACAACCGAATCCGGGACCCGCTGGCTGGCCGAACACGGCCAACGCCTGGCCCCCGTCGATCTGCACATCGATCAGGTCGACGGGACGCTGTTCACCGAACTGCACCTGCACGGGCTGCACCTGGCACTGCCCGACGGACCGACGATCGACCTGTCCAGCGGGCGCATCGGGGTCAGCGCCCGTAGCCTGCTGCGTGGCGAGCTGAACGTCCGGGTGCTGACCGCCCGCGGGCTGCACGTGGACCTGCCGCCCCCGGCCGGTGACACCGGCCCGGACACGCCAGGGGCCGACGAGCCCTTCGCGCTGCCCGATTCCTTCCGATTGCCGCTGGCGGTGCGCCTGGGACAGGTGCGGATAGAGAATCTGGAGGTCCGGCAGGCGGGCGCACCCGTAGCCTCGATTACCCGCCTGACGGCCCGGGCCCGGGCGCGCGGCGCGCGCATCGAACTGCACGCGCTGGAACTGGACATGCCGGCGATCCGGGCCCGGCTGGCCGGCGAGATCGAGGCCGATGGCGACTACCCGCTGCATCTGCGGGGCGAATGGCAGGCGCGCCTGCCTGCGGCCGTCGCCAAAGGCCTGGGGACGGACGAGGCGCGCGGCGAGCTGGAAGTCAGCGGGGCCTTGCGGGAAAGCGTGCAACTCGCCCATGACCTGCACGCCGGCATCGAGCTGAACCTGCAGGCCAGCGCCCGCGCACTGTTCACGACCCCGACCCTGGATCTGGTGGCGCAGTGGCAGCCCTTCACCTACCACCTCGCCCCGGAACAGGCCGTCGCCATGGAGGCCGGCCGCCTCGACCTGCAGGGGACCCCGGAGGACTGGGCAATGAACCTGGAGACCGCGGCAACCCTGACGCCCTGGCCCCGCATCACACTGAACACCCGGGCGCACGGGGATCTCGAATCACTGCTGATCGAGGCCCTGGAGATGAATTCCGAGGCCGGGCGGGTTGCGCTCGCCGGACCCATTCGTTTCGTCGACCGCCTGGACTGGGACCTGACCCTGGAGGCCGAAGGCCTGGACGCCGCGGCCCTGGGCCTGGAGGTCGATGCCGGACTCGAACACCTGAAGGCGCAGCTACAGGGCACCCTGCCGCTGGGGATCGACACCCCGCCCCTGGCAGCCCTGGAAGCGAACGCCACCATTGACGAGCTCGCCGGGCATTACCAGGGCCACCCCATCAGCGGCAGCCTGAATGTCCGACTGGCCGACGGTCAGATGCGGATCGAGGACACCCGCCTGGCGATCCGCGATACCGCGCAACTGGAACTGACGGGCGCGGCCACGGGCCTGGCGGGCAACCTGGCGGAGCCGGATCACCGCATCCTCTTCGACCTCGGACTGGATCTCGCGGCGCCGGAACTGGCGCGTCTGCACCCGGCGCTGGAAGGCCAGATCGAGCAACTGCGGCTGACGCTGAACGGCGACTACGCCCCCGCCAGCGGCGCCCTGGCTGCGCGGCTTGGCCTGGACCCGTTGCGCGCCCACCTGCGTGGTATCGACATCACCGGCGATGCGCAGCTCACGCTAACCGAAACCAGCGGGCATATTGAACGGCTGCAGATCGCCACCGGCACGGGCGCCCGGCTCGCCCTGAGCGGCGACCTCGACTGGTCCGAGGGCCTGGGCTGGGACCTCGCACTGGAAGGCGCAGGGCTGGACCCGTCGCTGGTGGTCGCCGAGGTGCCCGGCCAGATTGGCCTGGCCCTGACCAGCGAGGGGCATCTGGACACGCACGGGGCACCTCGCCTGCAGGCCCGACTCCAGCGACTGGAGGGTACGCTGCGCGACCAGCCCGTCTCCGGCCGGGGGCAACTTCATCTGGAGGGGGGGCTGCTGCGGGTGGAACAGATGGACCTGGCGCTCGGACGCACTACCCTGACAGCCAACGGCGAATGGGCCGAGACCCTGGACTTCGCCCTGCGCCTGGATGCCCCGGAGCTGGAGCGGCTCTGGCCCGACCTCGCCGGACGACTGGAACTCGATGCACACATCACTGGCGAACCCAACCGGCCACGCGTGGTAGCCCGGGGCACCGGTGCCGGACTGCGCCTGGCGGACATCACCCTGGAGCAACTGCAGCTGGAGGCCGATGCCGGTCTCGAGGCCGCCGCCCCGGCCGAGATCGACCTGCGCCTGACCGGCCTCGATCTGGGCAACGACACGCGAGTGGAGACACTGCGCCTGGATGCCTCCGGTCACATCGACGAGCATCGCGTGACACTGGCGGCCGATGCCGAAGCTCTGGGCTCGCTGAACCTGGCCCTGCAAGGCCGACTGGACCCGGACACCCTGCACTGGAGGGGCCAGGTCACTCGGCTGGATCTGGATCAACCCGCGGGTGGCCCGTGGAAACTGGCCGAACCGGTCGCATTGGAGGGCGCGCCGGAACGCGCGCACCTGGAGCGCCTGTGCCTGGCCCGGGAGGATGGGCGGCTGTGCGCCGAGGGCCGCTGGAATGCATCGACCGGGGCCGAGTTCGCCGCCGATGCCCGGGCCCTCGACCTGGCTTGGCTGGAACCCTTCCTGCCGCCGGAGCTGGCGATCGCGGGTCTGCTGAATGCCGCGGCCAGCGGGCGCATGGATGCCGATGGCACCCTGACGGCCGATCTGGATGTAACCCCGTCCGACGGCCATCTGGTGGTGCGTGACGAGGACGGCCAACTCGGGGAGGTGCCCTACCGCGACGTGCGGCTCACCGCCCGGGTGCGGGATCGCGATGTGGATGCCTCGCTGCGGCTCGACTTCCTGGACGGAGGAGTGGCGCGCAGCGACATCCGCCTGCGCCCGGACGGCGACGAACTGCGCCTCGACGGTGATTTCGTCGCCCGCCTCGACGACCTGGCCTGGCTGGCCGCCCTGAGCCCCGAGGTCCAGCGCCTGAGCGGCTCGCTCGACGCCCGCCTGGACTTCGGCGGCCGCCTGACGGCACCGCTAGTGGAGGGCGAAGTGGCATTTCGCGATGGCGGCGTTCTGATTCCCGAGGCCGGCATACATATCGTCATTCCCGCGATCACGGCCCGGGTCGTCTCGGCCGAACAACTGACCCTGAGCGGCCGACTGGAATCCGGAGACGGTGGCATCGACCTCGACGGCCGCGTGGATCTCGGCGACGCCGGGCCCCGTGCCGAACTGAACCTGACCGGCAAGGATTTCCTGGTGGTTAATCGGATCGATGCCGAGGCGCGCATTACGCCGGATCTGCAACTGGTCCTGACCCCCGACGACGGCATGCGTGTGCGCGGCGAGGTCTTCCTGCCCTGGGCGCGCATCCGTCCGCCGGACCTGCCACCCGGAGCGATCCGCGTCTCCGGCGACGAGATCATCCTCGGCGAGGAGATCACCGAGGCGCAGGGGCTCAAGACCGACATCCGCATCCGGAT
>SKNJ01000257.1 GCA_007120575.1 Thioalkalivibrio sp. | reverse complement strand
CATCATCCACAGCGAACCCAGCACCCCACCGTGCAGCGCGAAACTGATGGCCACCCCCAGCGCCAATGCACGGCGACTGCCGGAAAATGATGGGGAGGAATGATTAACCATGGTTGCGCAAATTCGCCACAGAGGTACGAGTGGATGGACCGCTTCGCGCCAGGGAGACGCACATCCATACACGCGCTCCCTGAACGACAAAACCCGCCCTGGCGGCGCCAGGGCGGGTCGAAAAAGGCAGCTGCGGCACCTGACGGCTGGGCCGGCTGCATCGCCGGCCAGGCGCGGTCAGTGCTGGTGGCCACCCTCGCCGTGGGCGTGACCGTGTTCCACTTCTTCCGCCGAGGCCTCGCGGACTTCAACGATCTCGACATCGAAGTTCAGGGTCTCACCGGCCAGCGGATGGTTGCCATCCACGGTGGCGGTCTCGTTCTCGACCTTGGTCACGGTAACGGTCAGCGGGCCGCCCTCGGTCTGGGCCTGGAACTGCATGCCCGGCTCCACGGACTCGACGCCCTGGAAGGCATCGATCGGGACTTCCTGAACCATCGCGTCGATCTGCTGGCCATAACCCAGCTCCGGCGGAATCGTGGCCTGCAGCTTGTCACCCGCGCTCTTGCCTTCCAGCTCCTGCTCGAGCCCGGGGACGATCTGGCCCGCACCATGCAGGTAAGCCAGTGGTTCGCGGTCGGCGGAGCTGTCGATGGTCTCGCCCGCGTCGTTGGTCAGAGTGTAGTGGATGGATACCACGGTATTCGGCGCTACTTGCATGGGCTTGGCCCTCTCGATTCATGAACCGCATAGGGTAACGCGCTCGCGCCCGTCATTGCGAGGCCCCGCCAGGGGCCGTGGCAACCTCCGGACGGAACTCCCGACGTCCGCCCCGGCCGGCACGCCGGGCCAATCAGGCGTCCTGGAGAAGCAGCCGGTTCAGCCGCGACACGAACCCGGACGGATCCTCCAGCTGCCCGCCCTCGGCCAGCAGGGACTGTTCGAACAGCAACGACGCCAGGTCGTTGAAGTCGTCCCCCTCGGCGGTCTTCAGGCGTTCGACCAGCGGGTGGTTCGGGTTGATCTCCAGCACCGGCTTGCCGCCGAAGGTCTCCTGCCCGGCTTGCTTCAGCAGTTCCTGCAGGTACAGCGCCATCTCGTGCTCGCCCAGCACGATGCAGGCGGGCGATTCCACCAGGCGCCGGGAGGCGCGCACCGAGTCGACACGGTCGCCAAGGGCCGTCTGGATGCGCTCGGGGAGATCGCCCAGGGCGTTCTCCTTCTCGTCCCCGGTCGCCTCGCTGTTGGCATCGGGGTCCTCGCCAATGATCTTGTCGAGGTCCAGGTCGCCCTTGGCCACGTTCTTGATCGGCTTGCCGTCAAATTCGCGCAGGTGCGACAACAGCCATTCGTCGACGCGGTCGGACAGCAGCAGCACCTCGATGCCGTGCTTGCGGAACACCTCCAGATGCGGGCTGTTGCGCGCGGCGGAGGCGCTGTCGGCGGTGATCACGTAGATCGCCTCCTGGCCTTCCTGCATGCGGGCGACGTAGTCCGCCAGTGCAACATTCTGCGTGTCGTCGCTGTTATGGGTGCTGGCGAAGCGCAGCAGCTTCGCGATCGCCTCCTGGTTAGCGAAGTCCTCGCCGGGGCCCTCCTTCAGAACACGCCCGAAATTCTTCCAGATCTCCGCGTACTTGTCCGGTTCGTTGTCCGCGATCGACTGCAGCAGGCCCAGGATCTTTTTCACCGAACCGGAGCGGATCGAATCCACCAGGCGGTTATCCTGCAGGATCTCGCGCGAGACGTTCAGCGGCAGATCGGCGGAGTCCACCACCCCGCGCACGAAGCGCAGGTAGTTGGGCAGCAGTTTCTCCGCGTCGTCCATGATGAACACGCGTTTCACGTAGAGCTTTACCCCGTGTCGGGCGTCGCGATCCCAGAGATCGAACGGCGCACGCTTGGGGATATAAAACAGCGTGGTGTATTCCTGCCGGCCCTCGACATGGTTGTGGGTCCAGGCGATCGGGTCCTCGAAGTCGTGCGCGACATGCTTGTAGAACTCGCGGTACTCCTCCTCGCTGATCTCGCCGCGGGGTCGGGTCCACAACGCGCTGGCCCGGTTGACGGTCTCCCATTCGTCGGTGGGGTTGCCGTCGTCATCCGACTTGCGCATGCGGATCGGGAATCCGATGTGATCGGAGTACTGGCTGATGATATGGCGCAGCCGGAACGGCTCGAGAAACTCGTCGGCATCGTCCTTCAGGGTCAGGGTGATCTCGGTACCGGCCTCGGCGCGCGCACAGGGCGTCAGGGTGTACTCGCCGTCACCGGCGGACTCCCAGCGCGTGCCAGCGTCCTCCGGGGTCCCGGCACGGCGCGTCTCAAGGCGCACGAGGTCGGCCACGATAAACGACGAATAGAAGCCCACACCGAACTGGCCGATCAGCTGCGAGTCCTTCTGCTGGTCGCCGGTCAGCTTCTCGAGGAAGGCCCGGGTCCCGGAATGCGCGATGGTGCCGATATGCTCGACTACCTCGTCGCGGGTCATGCCAATCCCGTTGTCACGCACTGTCACCGTGCGCGCATCCTTGTCCACTTCCACGTCGATTGCCAGTTCGGCCGGCTGCGGGATCGCCTCCGGCTGGGCCAGCGCCTCGAAGCGCAGCTTGTCGCAAGCGTCCGCCCCATTCGAGATCAGCTCGCGCAGGAAGATCTCGCGGTTGGAATACAGCGAATGGATCATCAGCCGCAGTAGCTGGCTGACCTCGGTCTCGAAACGGCGAGTCTCGGTACGGGAGTCCGTGGCTTGTTCGGTCTGCGTATCCGTCATGGCGTTGTTCGTCCGGCTTGAATGGGTTTGACGGGACGCATGGTGGGGTCACCGGTTCCGTTTTCAAGGGATTCGGCGCGAAACAGCCCGCCCCGCCCCTCCGGATCGAGCGCCTGCCAGACCGTCGGCAGCGTTTCCACCAGTCGTTGTTCCAGTTGCCACGGCGGGCGCAGCACCAGCATCCCCGAACCGGCCAGCCCCAGGTGCCGTTCGGGGTCGCCGGCCACGCGCAGTTCACTCAGCAGCCACGGGTCGTCCAGCTCGGCACGCAGGCGCTCGCGCAAAGCATGATCCGGACGCCCCTTCAGGACCGGATACCAGACCAGGATGATCCCGGTATTCCAGCGCCGCCGGATGGTCGTCACCATCTCCGCCACCTCGTCGTATTCCGCCGCACGCTCGTAGGCCGGATCCAGCAGCACCAGGCCGCGGCGCGGGCGCGGCGGAAACAGCCCTCGGGCGGCCTCGCGGGCGTCACGCCGGTGGACATGGCAACGCGGGTCACCGGCGAGCGTCTGGCTCAGCGTGGCAAACGCCTCCGGGTGCATCTCGCAGGCAATCAGCGCGTCATCCTCGCGCAACCGCGACTGCATCAGCAGCGGCGAACCCGGATAGGTGTCGAGTCGGCCCGGCTCTCGCTGCAGTGCGGCGACCGCCTGCAGGTAGTCCGCGACCGGTGCCGGCCAGGGCACTCCGGGTGCCTCCCACAGGCGCCCGATCCCGTCGGCGGACTCACCGGTCTTGCAGGCTCGCAGGCCACCCAATGCATAGCGCCCCGACCCGGCGTGCAGATCCAGGGCCGCGAACGGCTTGTCGCGCCCACGCAGCGCCTCCAGCGCCTGCCACAGCACCAGGTGCTTGTGGACATCGGCGAAATTGCCCGCGTGGTAGTCATGCTGATAGCCGAGCATCGCGCTCCCCCAGACAAAAAGCCATCGCAGGATAACCCGCGATGGCTCGAAAAGGCGGCCTTCGACCGTGTGGCAGGTTATTGGTTGACCGGAGAGTCCGGGTCCAGCAGGTACGCCATCACGTGCCGGATCTGTTCCTCGGACAAGAATCGATTCGCGCCGAACCGTGGCATGTGGGTACACGGGAAGAACTGGTGGGGATTGCTGATCACGCGGTGCGTGTAATCCAGCGCCGCAGACCCGGTCCCGTGGGTGCGCCCGAAGTTCATCAGGCTGGGACCGAGGGTTCCGTAGTTGTCCTCGGCCGGGTCCAGGCGGTGGCAGGCATAGCAGTTTGCGCCGGGCTCGCGCTGATCGTGGTCATCCGTGCGATGGCCGACGCGGTAGCCATAACCGGAGCGTACGAGCTCCGCGCCGCGCCGCCAGTCCCCCAGGCGCGCACCACCCTCGGGCGCCGCGTAGCGGCTGCGGGCCGCGGCCACCACCTGTCCGGCGGTCTCGGCATCCGGTTCTCCCTTCAGCGAGCAAAGTGCCTGGATCTCGTCCTGGACCATGCGCTGGAAGGCGACCCCGCCCTCCGGGGATTCCTGGTCCAGACGGTAGCTGTCGCTCTCGAAGATGATGTGTTCGGCGAGTTCATCGGGGCTCAGCGCGGCAAGGTCGCGTTCGGGCGTCACACCGCCCCCATCGCAACCCGCCATGACCGCGATGGCAGCCATTGCCGACAACCCCGCCGCCATGCGTGTTGTAGTACGCATCCCTGCCCCTCCCGTGCCGACCGGCGGCACGTCTCGAAGCGTTCATGGCCGGGTGTTTGGAACACCGGGCCGGAAGCCCTGATCCCTGTACACAGGGAGCCCGCGTGGGGAAATGCGCAGGGATCAGGGTTTCGAAAAAGACAGCCACCGAGGCAAGCCCCGGTGGCTCCCGGCCGGGGTTATGGCCCCGGCAACTGCATTACAACCGGTAACGGCGTTACTGGTTGTTGACCGGAGACTCCGGATCCAGCAGATAGGCCATGATGTGGCTGATCTGCTCCTGCGTCAGGATCTCGTGCTTGTCGTTGAAGCGCGGCATCTCGGTGCAGGGGAAGTACTGATGCGGGTTCGAGATGACCGCATGCACGTACTGGCGGATCGCCTGGCCGTCGCCACGGGTCGCCCCGTAGTTCTGCAGGCTCGGGCCGATGGTGCCCTGAACGGAAACGCTCGGGTCCATCACGTGGCAGTTGTAGCAGTTACCACCCGGCTCGCGCTGGCCATGGTCATCGTTCCGGTGGCCCATACGATAGCCAAAGCCCGAATCCGCCAGTTCGGCGCCACGACGCCAGTCACCCAGCGGGATCTCGCCCTCCGGCGCCTCGTAGGAGGCTCGCGCCATCGCGACCACCCGACCGGCGGTCTCGCCATCCGGCTCGCCCTTCACGGAGCAGGCCTTCTGCAGGTCGTCCTGGGTCATGCGGTCGGCCCAGT
>SKNJ01000229.1 GCA_007120575.1 Thioalkalivibrio sp. | reverse complement strand
CGCTTTCCCGGACTCTATGAAAAGGCGGTGCAACGGGGCTGAGGCCGATCTGGTCTCCGGGCGGAAAATGGTGGTCCGCGAAAACGGCGGTAACGTGATGATCCCGACCTCCCCGGCGCACCTGACGAAGATACCGTTGCTGAGCCTTCGCATGACGGATCGGCGAGGCGTTCGCGCCACTCGGCGATCATGGGTGTCCTGAGGTTGCTCCTTGTAGCGACCGGCGTCATTGCCATAAGTCTCCGGATGTTCCCATTCGTCCGAATCCCTTGACGCCTTCGGAGAGCCGGGGCATGCTTTGGCAAAGATTGCCAAAGTGCCATCCTGCCACGGAGCCCATCATGGCCACGATGAATATCTCCCTGCCCGACGCCATGAAGCAGTGGGTCGAAGAACAGGGCCACTCCGGCCGTTACAGCAACAGCAGCGACTACGTGCGCGACCTGATCCGCCGCGATCATGAACGCACGATGAAGATCGCCCGGCTTCAAGCCCTCACGACCGAGGGCATCCGAAGCGGCACGGGGAATCGCTCCATGGAAGCGTTGAAGATCACGGCCGTCAAAAAGGCAACCGGCGGCTGACCCGCGTGGCCTATACCCTGAGCCGCAAGGCCGAAGAGGACATCATCGCAATCTTCCTCGACGGTGCCGGGCAATTCGGCTTGCAGCAGGCCGAGCGGTATCACAGCCTTCTCGAAAATACCTTTCAGTTTCTGGCCGACAACCCGTTGGCGGCACGCGAACGCCTCGAACTCATCCCGCCGGTCCGGATTCACCCCATCGAATCGCACCTCGTGCTCTACACCATCGACGAAAGCGGCGACATCTTCATCATCCGCGTCCGTCACGGCCACGAAGACTGGTTAACCAATGCCGGCTGAATCCGGAAAAGCGTCGAGGAGACGGGGGCGGATTGATTTTCCGAAGGCGTCCCGTAATGCCCGGCGCACCTGACGAAGATACCGTTGCTGAGGCTTCGCATGGTGGGATAAATCGGCGAGGCGTTCGTGCCACGCGGCGGTCATGGGTGTCCTGTGTTTGGGGTTGTGCACGCTTGGATGGGGTGCCGCCACCGTGGGGAGTTACGCTGTTGTGAGCGCCTCGACCACTACCCGGTCGCGGCCCGCTTCCTTGGCACGGTAGAGCAGCTGGTCGGCCGTGTGCACCAACAGCGCGGCGCCGGTTTCTTCCGGGCCGGGACGCAGTGCGGTGGCGCCCACGCTCACCGTAACCCGCCCCGTGGGGGCGGCGGCGCTGGGGATGGCGAGTTCGTGTACCGCTGCGCGAATCGCCTCGCCCGTGGTGCGAGCCCCGTCCAGATCGGTGTTTGGCAGGATGCAGACGAATTCTTCGCCGCCGTAGCGGGCGGCCAGGTCGGTGGGGCGCCGGGTCGAATCCGCGACCGCGCGGGCAACGGTGATCAGCGTTTCGTCACCGGCGAGATGACCGTAGTGGTCGTTGTAGAGCTTGAAGTGGTCGATGTCGAGCAGTACCAGTCCCAGCGACGTCTCGCTGCGGGTGGCGTTCTTCCACTCGCGTTCCAGGGTGCTCTCGAAGTGACGACGGTTGGCCAGGCCGGTCAGGCCGTCGATGCTGGAGAGTCGGTTGAGCAGGTCGCGTTGGCGCTTGAGCTCCAGGTGGTTGCGGATGCGCGCCTGCACGATGGATGGCCGGAACGGCTTGGTGATGTAGTCCATGGCACCCAGTTCGAGTCCGCGGCGTTCGTCTTCCTCGCTGTCCATGGCGGTGACGAAGATCACCGGGATGCCACGCGTGGTCTCGTCCGCCTGCAGACGGCGGCAGACCTCGTAGCCGTCCATGCCCTCCATCTGCACGTCGAGGAGGATCAGGGCGGGCTGCACGGTGCGGGCGCGCTGGAGCGCCTGTTCACCGTCCAGGGCGACGCTGACCCGGTATTCGTTGCGCAGCATCTCGTGGAGCATCTGCACGTTGATGCGTTCGTCGTCGACCACGAGGATGCGTGGCGGTTCGTCGGCGGTCGTGGGGTTGTGCTCAGGTGTCATCGGCGAGGATCCGGTCGAGGCATTCGAGTGCCTGTTCGAACTCGAAGGTGTCCAGGTATTGCCCGAGGGCGTCCAACTGGCGATGCCGATCCGGTTCCAGGGCGTTGCGCAGGGCGGGCAGCAGCTCGGTGGCCTCGGGGTCGAATTCGCCGAGCCGCGTACGCAGGGTCCGGAGAAGGGTCCGGGCCTGGTCGGGATCGGCGGTGGTGCCCGGTGCCGAGTCGGGTGGGGTAGCGTCGGGCGGCATTTCCAGGGTCGTGAGGGCATCGAGTACCCGCCGGAGTGCGTCTTCGAACGCATCCGCGGTCGTGGTGTCGGGGGAGCCCTCGCGCAGCGCGGTGTTCAGCGCGCCGGCGGTCGCGGCAAGCTCGGGGAGCACCAGGTTCGCGGCGGTGCCCTTGATCACGTGGGTGAGCCGCTCCGCACCGGTGAGGTCCCCCGATTCCAGCATCTCCCGCAGGCGGCGGTCGCCCTCCCGGTTGTCGTGCAGGAATTCCAGCAACAGGCGCCGATAGAGTTCGGCGTTGCCGCCCAGGCGTTGTATCCCGGCGTCGATATCCACTCCGGGCAGGTGCGCGGGCAGGGCAGCGCCGCTGTCTTCCGCGGTGCTCTCCGCGGCTGTTGCCGACTCCGTCGCGCTCCCCGTGGGGGCCGCGGTGACCGCATCTTTCCCCGCCGCGGGCAGCCAGTGCGCCAGCATGGCGTAGAGGGTATCCGGCTGCACCGGCTTGGAAAGGTAGTCGTTCATGCCGGTATCCAGGCAGCGCTCGCGATCACCGGACATGGCGTGGGCAGTCATGGCGATCACCGGCAGCGACTTCAGGCCGGGCCGGCGGCGCAGATTGCGGGTGGCGTCGTAGCCATCCATTACGGGCATCTGCACGTCCATCAGCACGAGGTCGTAGGTGCCTGCCTCGAGCCGGTCCAGGGCCTCCTGCCCGTTGCCGGCGACTTCCACCGTGACGCCGGTACCCTGCAACAGTTCGCGGGCCACCTGCTGGTTGATCGGGTTGTCCTCGACCAGTAGCACGTGGCCGACCAGAGGGGCCTCCGCCGGTACTGTGGTGCCTTTTCGGGGAGTGGGTGCGTCCGCGAGGCCGGTGCTCAGGGTCTCCAGCAGGGTGTCGTGCAGCCGGGAGGGGGTGAAGGGTTTGAGCAGCAGCGCGTCGAACTCGTCGCGGTCGATATGGGTGAGCAGCTCTTCGCGACCGTAGGCGGTTACCATGATCACCGTGGGGGGTGCCGGCAGTTCGCGGCCCTCGCGCAGGCGGTGCGCCACCTCGACGCCGTCCATCTCCGGCATGCGCCAGTCCAGCAGCACGATGTCGTACGGTGACTCGTCCTCGCGCGCCGCGCGATCGATTTCCGCGAGGGCTTCCCGGCCGCCGGCCACTTCGGTGACCTCCGCGCCGAAGTCGCCGAGCATGGCGCGCAGCACCTCGCGGGCGGAGGTATTGTCGTCCACCACCAGCACCCGCCGTTGATACAGGGCGTGCGGGTCGACGGATTGCAGGGCGTTGTCCCCGCTGTGGGCCAGGCGCACGGTGAAATGGAATTCCGTGCCTCGTTCGGGTTCGCTCTGCACCCCGATAGTCCCGCCCATCATCTCCACCAGGTGGCGTGAGATGGCAAGGCCGAGGCCGGTGCCGCCGAACCGGCGGGTGGTGGATGCATCCGCCTGACTGAACGACCGGAACAGCCGCTGTTGTTGCTCCGGAGTCAGGCCGATACCGGTGTCGCGCACGGAAAAGCGCAGCACCACCTCGTCCCCGTGGTCCTCGACCAGGGTGGCCTCCACCACCACTTCCCCCTTTTCGGTGAACTTGACCGCGTTGCCGGCCAGGTTGTTGAGGATCTGCCCGAGGCGCAGGGGGTCGCCCTCCAGCGCACGGGGAACGGCGTGGGAAGAGGAGATCAGGAACTCCAGGCCCTTGTCCTCGGCGCGCGACCCGACCACGGCCGACAGGTTGTGGAAGACGGTGTCGAGGTCGAAGGGGACCTGTTCCAGCTGCAGGCGGTTGGCCTCGATCTTCGAGAAGTCGAGGATGTCGTCGATCAGCCTGAGCAGGCCGTTGGCGGCCGTCTGCTGGCGTTCCAGATACTCTTGCTGCTGTTCCTCCAGATCGGTGCGTGCCAGCAGATGGCCCATGCCGATGACGGCATTCATCGGGGTGCGGATCTCGTGGCTCATATTGGCCAGGAACTCGCTCTTGGAACGCGTGGCTTCCTCGGCCTCCTGTTTCGCCTGTTTGAGGCCCTCCACGGCCCGGCGGCGGGCGCAGGTGCCGGCGATGATCTCGGCCACCAGCTTCAGCGCGCCGATCTGCTCTTCGGTCCATTCGTGCCTGCGAGCCACCATGTCGTAGCCCAGAAAGCCGTAGACTCGCTGGTCGCTGATCAGGGGCAGGTTCAGCAGGGACTGGATCTCCTGATGCTTGAACTCGCCCTTTTCCGGCAGGTCGTCGGGCAGTTCGGCGACATCCGGAAGGTGGATGGTCCGGCCCTCCAGAATGTTGCTCGTTACCCAGGCGTGGGTGTCCACGGGCGTCGATTGCACACGCTCAAGCTGGGGAGCCACTCCTTCGCTGCACCATTCGTGGGTGTTGCTCATCGTGGCGAACGCCTCGTCGAAGCGGAAGATATAGCTTCGGTCGGCGCCGAAGAACGCTCCGGTACGCTCCAGGGCGCGTTCGATGGCGCCATCCACCCCTTCTTCGGGGAGGTTGATCAGCTCCGCGGAGACGTCGGCCACCATGGCTTGCAGACGCTGCTGGTTGCGGCGCGCCAGTTCTGTCCGGCGCCGGTCCAGGGCACTGGCGAAGATCTCGGCCACTACCTGCAGCAGGCCGATCTCGTTGTCGTTCCAGTGGTGGGCGCTGCGCACCAGATCCAGGCCGTAGAAACCGAACAGCCGGTCCTCGCTGTGGAGGGGCAGGACCAGCAGAGAGCGGATGGACTGGGCGCGGAACTCGGCCTGTTCGCTGGACGCATCCGGCGGCAGGGCCTCCACGTCGGGGACATGCACCGGCTCGCGTCGCCGGATGCGTTCGGTGATCCAGGGCAGGGCCTCCACCGGGAGTTCCGAGATCCGGTGTACCTGGGGCTCTACGCCCGTGGCACACCACTCGTGGGTGTTGTCCATCAGGCGTTCGCCTTCCAGGAACTGGAAGACGTAGGCACGATCCGCATCGAAGAAATGGCCGATGCG
>SKNJ01000167.1 GCA_007120575.1 Thioalkalivibrio sp. | reverse complement strand
CTCGAAGACCACACCCGGCGCCTGTTCAACTCGGCCAAGATCCTCGGCATGACCCTGCCGTATTCGGCGGACGAGCTGAACGCGGCGCAGCTCGCGTCGGTGCGCGACAATCACCTGCAGAGCGCCTACCTGCGGCCGATGGCGTTTCTCGGCTCCGAGGGGATGGGGCTGCGGGCCGACAACCTGAAGGTCCACGTGATGGTGGCGGCCTGGGAGTGGGGCAGCTATCTCGGCGACGATGGTATCGAGCGCGGGATCCGTATTCGCACGTCGTCCTACAGCCGGCACCATGTGAACGCGACCATGTGCAAGGCCAAGGCCAACGGCAACTACATCAACTCGATGCTGGCGCTGCAGGAGGCCACTCGTTGCGGCTACGACGAGGCCATGCTGCTGGATACCGAGGGGTATGTGGCCGAGGGCAGTGGCGAGAACATCTTCCTGGTGCGCGACGGCATTCTGTATACCCCCGACATTACCTCGGCGCTGGACGGCATCACCCGACGCACGGTGATGGAGCTGGCGGCCGAGGAAGGCCTGCGCGTGGTGGAGAAGCGCATCACCCGTGACGAGGTCTATATTGCCGACGAGGCCTTCTTTACCGGCACCGCCGCCGAGGTGACCCCGATCCGCGAGGTCGACGACCGCCCGATCGGCGACGGCACCCGCGGGCCGATCACCGAACGGCTGCAGACACGCTACTTTGACGTGGTCCAGGGGCGCGACAGCCGCCACCAGGACTGGCTTTCCTATCTCTGAGCCCGGATACCCGCGCTCACGCACGCGAGACGAACACCATGGTGAACCCCGATACCGCCCATCATCAGGATCAGTACCGGACCGCCAATGCCGAACCGACGGTGACGGTCACGCGCAAGGACCTGCCCCTGCACTGCCCGATGCCGGGCACCGCGCTGTGGGCATCGCACCCGCGCGTGTTCCTGCCGATTGACGAGACCGATGACGGCCGCTACCAGTGCCCCTATTGCGGCACGCAGTTCCTCCTGGAGGACGAGGCCTGACGGTGTGTTCCGGGGCCGATCCGGTGCTCCGGGAACGCCGCGCGCCCGGCTGGCCGCAGCACGCACTGCACCCGGGAACCCCTCCATTGCGCCACGCCGAATGATGCGTCCTGCCCCTTCCCGATGAAGCTTTCCCTGCCCTCGTTCGATCAGGCCCGGGTGCTGGTTGCCGGCGACCTGATGCTGGACCGCTACTGGCACGGCGGCACCGACCGAATCTCGCCGGAGGCCCCGGTCCCGGTGGTCCACGTGCGCGACATCGAACAGCGTCCGGGCGGGGCCGGCAACGTCGCCCTGAACCTCGCGGCGCTTGGCGCTCACGCGGATCTCGTCGGGGTGACCGGCGCGGACGAGGCCGCCTCCGAACTGGCTGCCCTGCTTGAGCATGCAGGCGTCGCCTGCCACTTCCACCGCCAGCCGGGCGCGGCCACCATCACCAAGCTGCGCGTGATCAGTCGCCACCAGCAACTGATCCGTCTCGACTTCGAGGACGGCTTTCCCGGTGCGAGCAGTGCCGACCTGATACCCCAGGTCGAACCCCTACTGGGGCAGGTCGATCTGGTCGTGCTGTCCGACTACGCCAAGGGCGCCCTGCGCGATCCGCAGCCCCTGATCCAGGCCGCGCGCGCCGCGGGCAAGCCCGTGCTGGTGGATCCGAAGGGCCGGGATTTCTCGGTCTATCGCGGGGCGAGTCTGGTGACGCCGAATCTGGCCGAGCTCGAGGGCGTGGTGGGCCCCTGCCCGGACGATGCGAGCCTGGAGCGTGCAGCCCGGCATATCCTGGACGAACACGGCATCGATGCGCTTCTGGTCACGCGCGGCGCGGCCGGCATGACCCTCTACCGGCCGGATCGGCCCCCCGTGCATCAGCCGGCCCGCGCCCGCGAGGTCTTCGATGTCACCGGCGCCGGCGACACCGTCATCGCAACCCTCGCGGCGGCGCTGGCTGCGGGCGCCTCGCTGGAGGATGCGATGCAGCTGTCCAACCTCGCGGCCGGGATCGTCGTAGGCAAGCTGGGCACGGCCACCGTCTCGCTGGCCGAGTTGCAGCGCATGCTGTACGCGCCGGAGGCCGCGGGGCGCGGCATGCTGACCCGTGCCGAACTGCCGGAGGTTCTGCGCCACGCGCGGGCGTCGGGCGAGCGCATCGTGATGACCAACGGCTGTTTCGACATCCTGCACGCCGGGCACGTGGCCTATCTCGCCCAGGCGCGCGCCCTGGGCGACCGCCTGCTGGTGGCCGTGAACGACGATGCTTCCGTGCGTCGCTTGAAGGGCGAGGCGCGTCCGGTCAACCCGCTCGATCAGCGCATGGCCGTGCTGGCGGCCCTGGGGGCCGTCGACTGGGTGGTCCCGTTCAGCGAGGGCACGCCGGCGGACCTGATCGCCGAGGCCCTGCCGGACGTGCTGGTCAAGGGCGGCGACTATCGCCCGGAAGATATCGCCGGGCACGATGTCGTGACTGCCCGCGGCGGTCGCGTGGAGGTGCTGGAATTCCTCGACGGTTGCTCCACCAGCGCTGTCATGGAGCGTGTTCGCGCGAAACCGAACTCAGTAGATCGCTGATTTTCTTCCACTCCCGCTCAGCTTCCCGCTGAAGATGCGATGAGTCTGGCAGACCGAAGCGCAGCCCCTGTGGATTCAGTAGCCAGACTTGGCTTCCGTCCCAGCCCAGCTCTTCGGTCGATCCGATGGGCTGATGGAGGCCTGCCCTGGCGAGTTTTTGCAGCGCAGTGCGTACCCTTTCAAGCACGGTTTCCTTCGCCTCGGTATCCAGTTCACGGCCAAGGCGTGTCAGGGTTTCCAACGCGGTGGGCCATTCGTGGATCAGCCAGCCGTGCCCGTCGCTGGACCAGCTGATCGCCAGCGGTCGCGGGACGGGCATCCCCAGGCGCATCAGCACCAGCGCGTTCCGCCAGGTGCGTAGGACCGCCTGGCGCGTTATCCAGGGTCGCAAGAGCCTGGGTAATGGGCCCGGCGGCAGGTCGATGCGAAGGGCCCCAGTCATTTCGGCGTCCTGGCGGGCCTCGATCGTCCCGTGCTCGTGCAGGGCCATGGCGAGAGCAGCCGCCTGATCCGGCTTCAGGCGGCGTCGGTCGTGAATGATTCGGATCGCCTGGTGCCGGGTGCGGGGGTAATGTTTCCACCCGCGTGTCGCACGGGCCGCTACGCGGCGGGCCTGCCGCAATCGTGCCCGGCGCAGGTCCTGCAAGAAGGCATGACCGTCCGATTGCGAACAGGGCCAGCCACCCAGCTGGCAGTAGAGAGCGTAGCCTTCCACAGCCTCCGCTTCCGGCAGGCGTGACTTGGAGGCATACAGGCGCAGCAGATGGTGGCGCGCCTGGCGCCGATCGAGAGGGTGACGTTGACGCCGGACGCGGTCCCCGTCGATGGCGTAGAGCCGGCCCTCCCGGGGAATGAAGTTCAGCCAGTTGAGATCGTGCTGGCGCAGGCCTGCCTGATGATGTTCCGCCAGGGTCTGTAGCAGACGCTGATGCAGGTCGCTGGACAATGCCTCGGTCTGCGGGGGCCACGGTTCGTCGGCCTCTACCCAGTCCAAGACACACAACCAGGCCGACAATCTGCCCTCGAATCCGGCGTAGTGCAGGCGGGGCGCGGGAACGCCCGCCGCCTCCAGGGCCCGGGCACCGCGCACGCCGCGCCGCCATTCCGGCCACTGACGAACCCGTCCCAGGTAGAACTTGGCCACGACCGGCCCCGTGCCCTCCAGCGTGGCGCGGAAGATCAGGCGCTTCCCGGCGTACTCGTGCACGACCTGATCCAGGCTCAGGGTTGCCCCGTTGGTCAGGGCCAGGCGCTGTCCGGGGGATGGTGGTCCCGGCATGAACTAGAGGACCCGGTCGTCGGGTGGGTCAAAGGTATAACCCAGGATGTCGAGGTCGCGGCGATAGTGCTCGGCGACCATCGCGACCAGGGTATCGTCGTAATACGTGCGGTAGTCCTCGCGCTCGCGGGCCTTGCGCAAGTGGGGGAGGTAGGGCGTGGAGATGCCGATGCGCTGGCAGATCGTGTCGAAATCTTTTTCCAGATTTTCGTAGCGGCCAATGAAGTCCACGATCACACGGCCCTGCAAGTCGACGATGTATTCGTGCTGCAGCTCGGCTGAGGTGTCCAGCATGTAGTCGTAGGGCCGCTCCGGGTCGAACTTCAGCCGCAGGAAGTCACCGAAATTTTCCACCCCGCGCAGGACCTCCGGCTTCTCCCGCCGAATGTGATGATAGGAACTCACCTGCAGGTCCCAGGGGTTGCGCACGATCGCGCATTTGAAGAGGTCGCGATAGACCGGTTCGGGCAGCATCTCCTTGGCCGCAATGGCCTTGGCATGACGTGGAAACTTCAGGCCCAGCTTGTGGCGCGGCCGGGTCAGCTGGCTGACTTGACTGGCCAGCCACAAGGGCACGTTATACCAGCCGCCCCAGCGGTACGGACGCAGGGCCGCTCGGATGCTGGTGCCGCCGGTCTTGGCGATGTGGATAAACAGGAAGTTTTTGCGATACGAGATCAGCATGCGGTCAGGGTTCTCTGGTCTTCCGGGGCTCGATACCGAGTACCTGGAGGTATCGCTGCGTGCTGGCTGCGATAGTGTAATCAGAGACGGCGTGGCGGAGTTGGTCCCCCGGAATCGGGTGGTCCAGTGCCTGGACGATACCCGCTGCCAGCGCCTCCGGGTCCGCGACCGGGACCAGGGGGCCGTGGCGCCCGCCATCGAGGATCGTTCGCGGCCCGCTCGGGCAGTCGGTGGCCACCACGGGCGTACCGAGCGCCATCGCCTCCACCAGTACGTTCGGCGCGCCCTCGAAACGCGAGGAGAGTGCGAACGCGGCGGCACCACGCATAAATGCGTAGGCGTTATCGAGAAACCCCGGAAGGTCGATATCGCGCTCGACGCCGAGGTCCCGGGCCAGTTGTTCCAAGTGTGCCCGCTCCGTCCCCTCGCCGAGGATGATCAGGCGAACCACGCGCCTTTCGCGGACGCGCGCGAAGGCCTTGATCAGGGTTGCGAAATCTTTTTGTGGCCGCAACCGCCCGGCTGCGACGATAACGGGAATCGGATCCGCGTTGGTCGCGTCGAGCCAGGGATGCCCCGATGTCTCATCGGCTTGCCTGTACAGAGCCGGGCTGATGGTCGGGTTGGCGATGACCTCGAACCGGTCCCGAGGGAGCCGCGCGATGGTGGCCAGATCGTCCGCGACCGCCGGTGCCACCGTGATGATGGCATCCGCCCACGGATACAGCCAGCGAACGGGCAGGTAGCGAGCGCTTCTTTGCAGCCATGACTTGCCGGCCAGCGAGCCGCTCAGGTGCATCCCCATACGCAGGACCAGTCGGGTCTCCACGCCGGCAATGCGTCGGGCCAGCAGTGCGATACGGCTTGCGCGGTCCTTGGCCACCAGCATCGCCGCGGGTCTTTGGCGCTGCAGGTAACGCACGACTGCGGGCAGTGCCAGTAACGAGGTGCTGACATCCAGACGGATGACGTTGACTTGCGGGGGGATACGGTCAAGGTGGCCGCCGCGGGCTTTCAGCAGGATGAGATCGACCGGCACATGCGCGGCCACGAAGCCGCGCAGCAGATTGGTCACCATATTTTCGACGCCGCCGTCGCCGGTGAAGGAGACCAGCACGGCCAATCGGGGCGAGGGGGCGGATTCCGGAGCCTCGGGGGCGGACGCGGTCGGGTGGGTTTCCATGCCGTTCAGGCCGGGTAACCGAGGGCGGCCAGGGTTTCGTCGTGGGTTCTGGCGAAGGTGGCTAGCTCGGGGTCGCCCGCGAAGGCAAATCGTCGCCCGGCACGGATTTCGCCGAGGGCTTTGCGCAGTGATTCCCCGTCGAATGGTAGTTCGCAGAACTCGAACACCTGCGCGAGATGCTGCTCGGGTTCCCCCAGCAGGTCCTCGTAGCGCAATTCCAGGGCACGGTCGCCAAGGTTCGCTACGTGCCGGGAGGCGCGTTCGGTATATGCGCGCCAGAGGTTCAGGCCGGCTTCCAGGTCGGCCATCGCCGGGGCGTGGCCGAAACCGCTGCGCTTGGGCGCGAGGGGGTCATTGTCGTACAGCCACTTCCGGTGCTGGTAACGGGCGATGGCACTGGCGGAAGCGCGGCGGTGGCGAACCCGCAGACTTTGCGCGACATCCACCCCGTGCCTCTTGATATGCAGCACGCGCGCGTCCGGAAAGACGTCGAGCCAGAACGGGAGAGTGTAGGTGGAGCGGGGGTCCTTCCAGCCCCAGGGCTCGGTAACGGCGTGCAGCGAGCGATACTTCAGCCAGCGTCCGAGTCCGAGATAACCGGCGCTGGCCGGCCCGCGCGTGACCCCGGCCAGATACTGCGATACGTACGGACGCACCTCGTTGTGTGCGAGCAGCGCGTCCATGCCTTTCGGCTGATCCCAGGTCGCACTCGCCTGCCTGAATACCCAGTAGTTGAGGCGGTTCATGAAGGTGGCTTCGGCATTGCGGGTCAGCCGGCGGCCGATGTACAGCCCGTTATTCCCAAGCAACCGTGTCAGCATGCTCGTGCCGGAACGGTGCATGCCTATGATGATGACGGGTGCGCTGGTTGCCATGGGTCCAGGTCTCTTGCCATCGCTGCAGGAGCGGGCCGGTTCGCGTGAATACGCCGGGTGCGGGCCCGGTGGCCGGGCCCCGGCGTCGATCGGGTTGGGCCGGAAGTGTACCATTCACACCTCTCCGAACTGCCCGGGCCTGAATCCCGATGATCATTTCGCACCGCCGCCGTTTTATCTTTATCAAGACCCGCAAGACCGCCGGGAGCAGCCTGGAGATCGCACTTTCCCGATTCTGCGATCCGGGGGATGTGATCACGCCGCTCGGGGAGAGCCTCGGAGAGGAATCCCTGCGGGCGGAGGAAGGCGGGCAGCCGCCGGTGAACTGGGAGAAATCGATCTGGCAGTACCGCACGTTCCGGGAGATCCGGCGCCGGATCAAATACGGCCGAAAGGCCTCCCGGTTCACACCTCATGCCACGGTGCGGGAGGTGCGCCCGTTCGTTGGCGAGGCGATCTGGAACGCCTATCTGTCCTTTTCCATCGAACGCAATCCCTGGGATCGAGCGATGTCCCGCTACTGGTGGCAGAAATATCGGATGGAGCGCCGGGGGCGTTCCATCCCGGAGCTCGGCGAGTACCTGCGCTGGCTGGAACGGTCCAAGCCCGAATGGCTCAGTAACTGGGGGCACTACGCCGACGGTGACCGGGTCGCGGTGGACAAGATCATTTTCTACGAGGACCTGGCGGAAGGCCTGCAGAATCTCACCGATGCGCTGCATTTCCCCGAGCCGGTCACCATGCCCGCGCGGCGGGCGAAATCGGGCTTTCGCCATGACCGTCGGCACTATACCGAGGTGCTCGGGGATCAGGAGCGGCGGCTGGTTGACCGAGTGTGTGCGAGAGAGATCGAGCTGTTCGGGTATCGCTTCCATCCGGACGAAGGCGGACCGCAGGGCGTGTTCGATACCCGCGCCGCGTAGAGTGCGGTTCAGCGCGGCCCGGTACCGGCCAGCAGGGCATTCAGGTAGGCGCGGGCAGCGGTTTCGCTCGCGTGGGCGTGGGTCAGTGCGTGCAGTGCCTCCGTTGGAGGCGGATTGCGCATCATGGCCAGCAGCGCGTCGCCCAGCGCATCCGCATCACCAACGGGGACGAGTGCGCGCGGTGTGAGCCCGTGCAACACCTCCGCGGGGCCGCTGGGACAGTCGGTGGAGACCACGGGAGTCCCGCATGCCAGCGCCTCCACGATCACCGCGGATGCGCCCTCGCGGCGGGAACTGAGCGCGAATACCGCGGCGCGCCGCATGTAGCGGTAGGGATTGCGGTCGAATCCCGGTAGCGACACCGCGTCTTGTACCCCGAGACTCCGGGCCAGTGCGTCCAGCGCCTCTCTTTCCGAGCCTTCGCCAAGAATGACCAGGCGGCACGCCACCTGTTCGTGTACGCGGGCGAACGCGCGGATCAGGGTCGCGAAGTCCTTGCGCGGTTCGAGCGAGCCGACCCCCAGGATAACCGGGGGAGCGTCGGCGGCGAACCAGGGGTGGTCCAGGGCCGCGTTCGCCTTCTCCCGAAGCATGGAGTTGACGATGGGGTTGCGGATCACGTGCAGCCGTTGCGGTGGCACGCCGGCAATGTTTACGAGGTCGGTGCCCACGCCCTCCGACGGCGCGATGACCGCATCGGCCAGTGGATACCAGCGGCGCATGGAGCCGAACAGCCGTTCTCGCCGGCGTTTCCCCATCTCCGCACCCAGCGCGCTCAGGGACATGCCCATGCGGATCGTCACGCGCGAAGGAAACCCCGTCAGGCGGCGGGCCAGCAGGGCCGCGCGATTGAGCGGATGGTTGGCCGTCAGCAGGGCTTGCGGTTGATGACGGATCAGATAGGCCAGGAGCGGGAAGAACACCAGCTTCTTGGTCCTGACCGGCAGGCGCAGGACACGCACATTCGGCGGGAGATCGGCCGGAATGGCCGGTCCGTGTCCGCCGATCACCAGCAGGTCGAAGTGGTGGCCAGTCTTCCCGAACTCGGGCAGGAGGTTGGCAATGACACGGTCCACGCCGGAATGCCCGGAGGTGGCGAACAGCAGGGCAATCCGGTCAGGTTCTGCCATGTGCGGTCTCGCTCGAAATGCCAAGCACGGCAAGGTAGCGGTCGGCGATGTCGTGGCTGTGAAAACGCTCGGCCCCGCGCCGCAGGTTTCCCGGGGTGACGGGATGATCCAGGGTTCTGGCCAGTGCGGCGGCAAGCGCCTCGCGATCATCCAGGGGCACCAGTGGCCCGTAGCGCCCGTTGTCGAGGATCTCCGCCGGCCCGCCGGGGCAGTTTGTGGACACCACTGGCGTACCCACGGCCATTGCCTCCACCAGGACATTGCCGAGGCCCTCGTAGCGGGAGGCCAACGCGAATACCGCTGCGCGTGCCATCCAGGGGACGGGGTCGGTCTGATAGCCTGGCATCAATACATCGTCGGCAATGTCGAGGCTGTCCGCCAGCCGCTCCAGATCGCGGCGTTGCTCGCCTTCACCGAGGATCACAAGGCGGCATTTGCGTTGTTGCCGGAGTTCGGCGAACGCACACATCAGGTCCGCGAACCCCTTGCTCGCGGTCAGGCGGCCGGCGGAAAGCACGACCGGGGTCGAGTCCTTGTCCAGCCACGGGTGGCCGGTGAGCTGCTGTGCGCGGTCTTCCATGTCCGGCGTGACGAGCGGGTTGTGCACGACATCGATCCGCTCGGCGGGGATCCCCAAATGGCGCACCATGTCGCTCCGGACGCCCTCGGAAATCGCGATGATGCGGTCGGCCCGCGGGTAGAGCCAGCGGGCGGAGAGCCGCTTGCCGCGACGCCGCAGCGTCGTACTCGGGGTCGAGCTGACCTTGATCGCGACGCGCAGGTCCAGGCGTCCGAGTGTCCGGGCCAGGACCGCCACCTTCGCCGCGTGATCCTTGGCCGTCAGCAGCGCGTCCGGGCGGCTTCGGCGCAGGTGCCGGACAAGGCGTGGGACTGCGTCGAACTTGTGCTTGCTGTGCAGGTCGACGATGCGGACCTGCGGCGGGAATTCGCCCGGGTAGGGTACCTGGCCGCCCCGGGTCAGAATGAACTCCACCTCGACACCACGCGCCACAAATTCGCGGCACAGGATCAGTATGGTGCGCTCCAGCCCGCCCCATTCCTTGAGTGGCGCAAGGATTGCCACCCGTGCGCTCATGCCTCGTCTTCCGGTCGGGTGTGTCCCAACGTGTCCGTTCTCCGGGGTGTCCGGTTCCCCGTGTCCATGCCGGACCGGGCCCGCTGCATTGGCTTGCTGCCTGCACGGGATGGTACTGCTTGTTTCCTGATGCTGCACCGTTCCCGCACGGCGGGTCCTCGCGTCGGTCTGCCGTTCCCGGCATAATTCACGGTGCACGGGCGGCTGGTTTCATGGGGCAGGAGGGGCGGGTTGACGAACATGTGGCTTGTGCAATGGTTGGTCAGGACAATTGCTCGGCGCTACGCCCGGCGTGCCGTCGCGAAGGGCGGAAAAACGCTGGACGTTGTCGAGTCGATGGTGCGCGCGGATGCGACAGATTTGCCCTCATCGTCCGAGGTGACCGATTCGATTCGACGGGCGCCGTTCCTGCTGCGCCTGGGACATCGCCTGGCCCCGACAGAACTGCTGGAGGCCCTGCGGCGCGGCCACTATACGGCATTGCGCAAGGCCGAAGCGCCGGTGTGGCGCAGCTATCGCTTCCGGGGGCACCGCGTCACCCACGATATCCGGCACAAGTGTCCGTGGAATGCCTTCGTGCTGGGTGTGCATCAGCCGGGCGTGACGCACTGGCTGCGCGAGTTGTCGGCACCGGGCGCCTGCGTGCTGGACATCGGGGCCAATGTCGGGGTCCTGACGCTGGAACTGGCGGAGGCGGTCGGACCTGATGGTTGCGTCCACGCCTTCGAGCCGAATCCCGAGGTCCTCCCTCAATTGCGCCAGAGCGTCGACGACAACGACCTGGATCACGTCGTGTGTGTGCATGCGTTTGCCCTCGGGACGTCGGATGCCACCATGACCCTGGCCATTCCCGAGGTGAACAATGGCGCCGCCTCGCTGCGCCAGCCCCGAGAGGGCGAGCGTAACCTCAGTGTCGAGGTGCGATCCTTCGGGGACTGGTGGGAAACCCAGGGCTGCCCGCGGGTGGATTGCGTCAAGCTTGATGTCGAGGGCTACGAGGAGACGCTGATCGAGGCGCTTTCGCCGATGTTGCGCGAATGTCGGCCGGGCCTGGTCATGGAGCTGTCGCCGGATCGGTATGACGCGGCCGCGCTCGTCGAGCGGCTCGTGGCCGCGGGGTATCGGGTGATGCGAGTCGTGGAGCATCCCCCCTTTGCCGTGCCCCTGCCAGAGGACTTGTCCCGGCAGATGGATATCGTCTGCCTGCCGCAGTCAACTACCCCGGCATGAGACTTTGGCTCGCGTACCCCGGTGCGGGCTGTTGCAGATCTTCCAAGAATGCAGCGAGGTTCCGCGCGGATGGTTGATGCCGCGATGCATCCGGCGCAGTCGCGTGCGGAGGCCCTGGCCCGTCGGACCGGGTGGGTCGCGCTGTTCGCCATGGCCCTTTCGGTGGACTTGTCGACCTCGGGGTTCAATCTCGCGGCGCTCGCGCTGTTGCTTGCCAGTATCCCCGTCGCCGGAGCGATCTGGCGGGATGTTCGGCGCCTCCCGGTATTCTGGCTGGCGACCGCGCTGACGGTCTATGTGGTGGTCCAGTCGCTGGTGCTCGCTTTCGTTCATCCGGTGATGCACGAGAGCAGCAATCCCCACTGGAGCCATGTGGCGCGTGTGTCCGGTCTGTTCAGTCTGCTTGTCGGGTGGTGGATGCTCCAGTACCGTCGGCATCTGCCGTGGTTGCTGTTGCTGGTTGTGTTGAGCCTGTTCGTTAATCGGCTGCTCTCCATTGACTATCCGGTGTTATTCGAGGGCCCGTTCGCCAGCCGCGACCTGTGGGGTCGCGTCGCCTCGCGTACGGGGTTCGCCTCCGCGGCTGGTGTTGTCATCAGCTTCGCCGTCCTGGCCTTCTGGGTGATCGGGCAGCGAGCGGAACCGCAGGCGTGGCGGCCGCCGACTGCGCACGTGGTGGTGACCATGCTGGGGCTGTCGGGATTTCTGGTCGCCCTGTATGGCTCACAGACGCGCGGCGCGTGGCTGGGTGCGCTGGTCGCATGCTCACTGGTTCTGGTGATGAGGCTGGGCCGGGCGCACGGTTGCTTCCTGCGGGCGGTTGCGGGCGGGGGCGCGTTTCTGGTTATCGCGCTTGTATTCATGCTGTCTCTGGATCCCGGCAACGTGCTGGAGAAACGGATTGCCGGGGCTGGCGAGGCATGGAATGCCATCCTGGCACTGGATCGGGAGGCGCTGGAGGGCGCCGACCCCGCCCTGGGTGAGCGGGTGAACATGTGGGTCGAAGGCGTGGCGGCGGTTGGCGAACGCCCATGGTTCGGCTGGGGCAGCGGCTCGAAACCGGTGCTGGCCGAGCGCAGCATGCTGGATTTCCGCAGTTCCACGGGGCACCTTCACAACATCTATCTTGAACTGGCGTACGGCCTGGGCCTGGTCGGGCTGTTGGGGTTTGTTCTCGTGTACGGGACATTGTTCAGAGACTTTGCCCGGGCCTGGCGCCAGCGGCGGGTGGCAACCGGGGTTGCGCTTGCCACGGCCGGGTTCTGGTTGATGACCCTCGTTGCGCTGCTGACCGATGTGGGGATCGGGCACTCGAGTACCCGTGCGTTGCTGATCTTCATGCTGGCGGTGGTGGCCTGCGGGGCCCTGGTGTTGCACGATCCTGACCGCGATGTGTGCGGCGGCAAGCGTCCTGCGGCGTCACCGGGGTAAAACTGTCGGGGCGTTCCGGGTGCTGGCGTGTCCGCACAGAAAGGCCTCCCAGCCATGGCCTGCCGCTTCCGCGAGAACCGGGTCCTTGTCCAGAGAACGCCGCAGACGATCGAGGTTCGATCGCTGCCAGGCCTGGCCCGGTCGGCGCAGGCGTCCCTGATCCCAGTCGATCAGCCACGGGTTGTCCTCGGTGTCGAGCAGGATGTTGCGAACATTGAGATCGGCGTGACAGGCGCCTGCGGCATGAAAACGCCCGATGGTGGCGCCGATGTGCTTCCACAGCTCGGTACCGATTTCGGCATGCCGCAGGCGCTGGTCCAGAGGGATAGCATCGGGGATCGCCACGGTGACCAGGTCCGCTCGGTAGAGCGCACCGTGACGGAGCGCGCGGGCCGCAACCGGTGCCGGCACCGGGAGGCCTCGCGCACGCAGGCAGGCCAGGAGCCGCCATTCGCGAAACGGGCGGGTACGGTCAAGGCCGGTCCAGAGGTAGGAGTCGGAGACGAACCGCGCCACCAGCCCGCCGCGCCAGTAGTGACGCAGCACCAGGGTTTTGCCCGCCAGTTGAAAGAACCACGCTGGCTTGCGCCCTGCTCCGGAGCCGGTAATCAGTTTCCGTGCGCGCAGCGCACCGGGATCGAAGAGCCATGGCGGGAGGGGATCCAGCCACTGCGGGTCGTGGATCGCATGGTTCTGTGCCTGGTGCTGAACGATCTCGGGTTTCATGCCCTGCGGGTGCCTCCGGCGGCAAATCCCGGCGAGACCGCGGTGTGCCACATGCCGGCTGGTCGGATGGCCCTCGTCCTATCCATGGCCTTGTCCTGACTGGATCAGGGTGTCTAGCATGTCTGTAACCTCGGTGATCAGGATGCGGTCCATGACTGCCGGGTCACGCACGCGCTGACCCCAGCGCAGGGCCTCGGGCGGCTTGCCGAAGGCGGCCTGGCAGGCCTCGGGATATTTGTTGATAACCCACTTGCGGCTGCAATAGGGGCCGGTGCGGTCCGGGTTCGAGCCGGCATACAGGCCGATCACCGGGGTGCCCATGGCATTGCCCATATGCGCGGGCCCCGAATCGGGCGAGACCAGGGCGCTGGCCCGCGCGAGAACGGCGAGGAGTTGTTTGAGGTCGGTCCGGCCGATCAGATTGGTTACGGGATTGCGGCAGTGGTGAGCGATGGCTTCGCCGTAGTCGTGTTCCAGGGCGGTGGGCCCGCCGGTGAGCACGACCCCCATGTCATGATGTTCGGCAGCGTGGTCGGCGACCGCTGCATAGCGTTCCGGGGCCCAGTTGCGGAAGTTGCGAAAGCGCGTGCTGGAGCACGGGTTGATGGCGAGCCAGGGGCGGTCCGGCGCGAGATGGCGGTCGGCCCAGGCACGGGCCGTTTCGGGTACCGGGATATCCCAGCGCAGGATGCGTTCGCGGACCCCCAGTGCTTCGGCAAACCCGAAGAAGCCGTCGAGGACGTGTTCGCGCGGGCGATGAGCGATGCGGTGGCGGGTGAACAGCCACTGAACATCCCGTGCGCGCTTTCGGTCGAAACCCAGGCGTCGCCGTGCGGGTACCCGCAGGCCCAGCAGGCTGGCGCGCAGGGAGACCTGCATCTGCAGGAGCACATCGAAATGCCGACCGCGCAGCGCGCGCCGGAGGTCGCCATAGGCGCGGTGCCCCCGGCTCTTGTCCACAACCACGAATTCGACCCCCGGCAGGTCGCCCAGCAGCTGGTATTCGAGTTTCCCGATGATCCACGTGATGCGGGTCTGCGGCCAGGCGGCCTGCAGGCTGCGGACGATCGGGACCACATGCGTGCAGTCGCCCAGGGCCGACAGTCGTAGCAGGCACAGATCGCGTGGCGGGGTTTTCAGCAGAGGGTGCTCGACCGTGTATTCAGGAGGCATCGTTCGAGCCCTTGCGCCGGGCGTTTTTCTTTCGCCGGTCTTTCTGCCACGGCATGCGGCCAAAATGGGCATGGCGCAGTTCCGCGTATGGATTCGGCGTGCCTTCCGGTTGATCCTTGAAGCGTCGGTGGGCCCAGAAGTACTGCCGGGGGGAGTGCAGTACGGCCTGTTCAATGACTTCGTTCATGCGTGCTGCGTCGCGTGCACGGTCATCGCTCGGAAAGTCCTCCAGGGGCGGACCGACGACAAATTCGTAGCCGTCACCCCGGGCGTTGACGTAGTAGAACATCGGCAGCACGCAGGCCCGGCCCATGCGTGCCAGCCGCGACAACCCGGTGGTGGTGGAGGCCGACACGCCAAAAAATGGCGCAAACACCTGCTCGGTGCGGCGCATGTTCTGGTCCCCGGCGTACCATACGGTCCCGCCCTTCTTGAGGCTGCGCAGGATGCCCCGGATGTCATCCTTGGAGATGACCTGTTCCAGTGTACGCTCGCGTCCGTACCGCATGGTGCGCTCCAGCACGGGCTTCTTTCTCATGGGCTTGTAGATCGCCGACATATCCACCTGCCGACCGAACAGGCGACCGGCCATTTCGAGGCAGGCGAAGTGGCCGGAAAGCAGTATGACCGGGGTGCCTGCATCCCGGGCTGCGTGCAGGTGTTCCAGTCCGTGGAAATCGCAGGGCACGCGGTCCACCGCGGGGCCGCCGAACCAGCCCAGGGCGACCTCGGCGATGCCGCGGCCGGTATAGGCGAAGTTGGTGCGTACCCAGCGTTCGCGTTCGGCGGTGTCCAGCTGCGGAAAGCACAGTTCGAGATTGCGCCGTACGACATAGCGGCGTCCGGGCGCCAGGTAGTAGAGCGCATGCCCTGCCCCGGTGCCCAGCCGGAGGGCCCAGCGCCAGGGCAGCCGGCCAGTCAGCCACAGCAGGGCGACGGACAGGCACTGTCCCCAGTTGGCCGGATGCCAGGCTGACGGGTGGCGTTGCATTCTCATCGCTATGGTCGAAACAGGGACGCGGGTGGATAATGGCGCGTATTGTACAGCCGGGGGCGCTGGTTAGTGGCACCGCATCTGCCTGGCCGCGGGAGATGTACGGAACGAGGGGAACGAGTGCAGCACGGGATCGCAGAAGAATTACGGGTCGCCAGCCGGCTGTTCGGGGAACTGGCCGACGATCAGAGCTTTCTCCTCGGCGTCGAGGCCATCGCTCGATGCTGGCTGGCCACCCTGGCTGCGGGCGGCAAGATCTTGATTGCCGGTAACGGCGGCAGTGCGGCGGATGCCCAGCATATTGCGGCGGAGATCGTCTGTCGCTATCGGGCGGTGCGGCCGGGGGCGGCGGCGATCGCGCTGACCACGGACACGTCGGTCCTGACAGCGATCGCGAACGACTTTGGTTACGAGCACGTCTTTTCGCGTCAGGTGGAGGCGCTGGGGCAGCCGGGGGATGTGTTTGTCGGACTGACCACCTCCGGGCGTTCGCCCAACGTGCTGCGCGCGTTCGAAGTCGCGGCCGCACGGGGGCTGACGACGGTTGCGCTGACCGGCGAGAAGGGGCTGGCGGATACCCATTCGGCGGACCATGTGTTGTGCGTGCCGGATCCGGCAACCGCCCGGGTACAGGAGGTGCACGGATTGATCGGGCATCTGCTGTGCGGTGTGGTCGAGGATGCCCTCGTGGCGGCGCAGGGCGACACGGGCTCGGAGTGACGGTCCGCGCGCTCTTTCTCGATCGCGACGGGGTGATCAATGTGGATCACGGCTATGTACATCGCCCCGATCAGGTCGATTTCGTTCCCGGCATCTTCGAACTGGTGGCAGCCGCGACCACACGCCACTGGTCAGTGGTGGTGGTGACGAACCAGTCCGGGATCGGGCGTGGCTATTATGGCGAGGACGAGTTCCGCGACCTGAGCGAATGGATGCGTGCCCGTTTCGCTGAAAATGGCGGGAACATCGCTGCGGTCTACCATTGCCCCCACCATCCCCGGGATGCCCTGCCCGACTATCGCCGCGCGTGCCCGGATCGCAAGCCGGAGCCCGGCATGCTCCTGCGGGCGCGCGATGACCTGGGGCTGGACCTGGCCGGCTCGGTGCTGGTCGGGGACCGACCCTCCGATCTCGAGGCCGCGTGCCGGGCCGGGGTCGGAGCACGGTTGCTGTTTGATCCGGAAGGCAGGTGGCCCCTGCCCGACGAGGCGGGAGTGGCCCGCATTCGCGCCCTGCCCGAGGTGATCGGGTGGCTCGATGGAGGGGGGGGGTGACCGATGTTTCGCCGGGGCCTTCGGAATAATCCGTGATGCGCCACGCGCTGTACACCGCCTTCCTGAGCCTGGCCTCGCCGGTGCTGCTCGCGCGTCTGATGCGTCGGGCAACGGCCAGCCACGTGCCGCGCGCCCGCTGGAGGGAATGGTGGGGTGCCGGCGCGCCGCTGCAATCCGGTTCCATCTGGCTGCATGCGGCCTCGGTTGGCGAGGTGGAGGCGGCCTTGCCACTGGCGCGCGCCTTGCTGGAGCGCCATCCCGGCCGCCCCCTGCTGCTGACCACCACCACGCCGGAGGGGGCGATGCGGGTGGAATCCGTGCTCGGGAGTAGCGTTCATCATCGATTTCTCCCTCTCGACCTGCCGGGCCCGGTCCGACGCTTTCTCCGCCGCAGCCGTCCGGCCGTGGCCGTGATCGTGGAAACCGAGTTATGGCCGAATCTCTATCGTGGTTGCGGGCGCGCGGGGATTCCGCTGATTCTGGCCAGTGGACGCCTGTCACCGCGTTCGCT
>SKNJ01000121.1 GCA_007120575.1 Thioalkalivibrio sp. | reverse complement strand
TGGTCAGGCCCGGGTATTGATGTTCTGGCCCACGTGCTCCGGAAGGCCCTGGGTGGCCTGCATCTCGCCGATATCCGGCAGGGCCTCAAGCAGCGACTGCGCGGCCATCTCCTGGGATTCCATCGCCTTCTTCTGAACGGCGACATCCTTCTGCATTGCGACCTGTTGCTGGCTGCCCTGCGTGGCCATGGCAGCGATTGCGCCTGCATCCATCGTGTGTCTCCCGAAAGCAATCTGAATGTCACAGGGGACCCGTCGGATCCCCTCGTGCGGGGTAACGACCACGAGCCGCAAGACTTGAGGACATCACGGCCATTCGACTTCCGCATGGATTCACCCGGCACCCTCCGCCCGCAGGGCTGCGCGTCACACGTTGGTTCAGCGGGTGCCCGCAGCATCGCCGGCAGGGCGACACACGCGTGCGGCAAAGCGCCGCATGACCCCCCGCGCCACACGGTCCTCCGGCTCGATACAGAAGCCCGCGCGTTCCACCTCGGCCTCGGTATCGCGGTTCGGATGACAGCCGCCGGTCACGCAGGTCCAGGCCGGCTGCACCCCATCCTGCAGGCGAGCCAGAAGCGGCCGCGTGTGCCGGACATGCTCCAGCATGCGCAACTGTCCCGCCGGGAGCAGCACCCGGCGCACCTCGGCCAGGGCGCGTGGCGGATCCGCCACACTGCAAAACACCAGACCGGACACCACCGTGTCGAACACCCCGTCGGGAAACGGCAGTGCCTCGCCCCGGGCCACCACGAACCGCGCACCGGGTGCCCGGCGCCGTGCCCGCCGCAACGCTGCCAGATCCGGATCGATCCCGATGACCCCGCCAGGCTCCGGATACCAGGGCAGGTCCCGCCCGGTCCCGCATCCGATCTCCAGCACCCGGCCGTTGGCCCCGCGCACCAGGCGTTCGCGCCAGCGCCGGAAGCCCAGCACCTCCGCCATGCCCATCAGGGCGTCATAAAGCCAGGGAATCTGTTCCAGCCCGCGCATCGACACCTCCGTTACCGCTGCAAACCGGCCGTGACAGGCCAGCGCGAATCGGCCCATCTCCCGGAAGGTGACAGAGATCACACATCCGCCGCCAGTAAACGGAACCTGGCCCGGAGATCACGGTCCACCGGGGTAAGCAGGGCAAAGGGGGCACGGAAACGGCCCCGCCTTCCCTGTGTTCAGACACACGAAACCCCCATCACACGGTGCTCTGAACCTTCTGGCCCGGCTTCTCGCCGGGCCTTTTTTGTTCGCGGAATCACCCCGGGCAAACCGCACGAAGGCGTCCGCCGGGCAGGCGTCTGCTCAGAGGCGGTCGGTCTCGCGAATCAGGGCGCGCATCTGTTCCGCCCGTTCCTCCGGGACCTGCTCCCAGGCGAACCGCCAGCTCCAGTTGCCCTGCACCGTCCCCGGCTGGTTCATACGGTGCTGGCCATCCAGTTCCAGAACATCCTGCATCGGCAGAATACCCAGGCGCGCCGGCGAGCGCAGGGCGGCGCGGACCATCGGCCAGGGCATGGTTTCGGCCGACCCCTCGTCCAGGGTCGCGATCACATGCTCCTGCATGGCGGGCTCGAGTTGCCGAAACCAGCCGAGGGTGGTGTCGTTGTCATGCGTGCCGGTATAGACGGCGCTCAACTCGTCATGGTTCGCGGGCAGATAGGGATTGTCGTCCCCACCCTCGAACGCGAACTGCAGGATGCGCATACCGGGCAGGTCAAAGCGGTGACGCAACGCGGTTACCTCGGGGGTAATCACGCCCAGGTCCTCGGCGAGTAGCGGCAATGCACCGAGGCGTTCCTGCAGGCATTCGAAGAACGCGGCCCCCGGGCCTTCCATCCAGTGCCCGCGCGTGGCGTCCGGTTCGGACGCCGGGATCGCCCAGCTCGATTCGAAGCCCCGGAAGTGGTCGATGCGCACCGCGTCCACGGTCTCCAGGGTCCAGCGCAGGCGCTCCACCCACCACGCATAGCCGGTCTCCTGCAGCACCTCCCAGCGATACTGGGGATTGCCCCAGCGCTGGCCGGTGGCGGAGAAATAGTCGGGGGGCACCCCGGCCACCGTATGCGGCTGCCCGTCGGCATCCAGATCGAACAGCGCACGGTGGCTCCAGACATCCGCCGAGTCGTGCGCCACGAAGATCGGCATGTCGCCCAGGATCTGGATATCCAGTTCGCGGGCGCGCTCGCACAACTCCTGCCACTGATCGAAAAACACGAACTGCGCAAACCGGATACGCTCCAGGGCATCCGCGGCATCGGCATCCAGCTCGTCCAGCGCCTCGCGGTCGCGATCGCGCAACGCCTCGGGCCACAGCCACCAGGGCTGACCATCACGCTGCTCGCGGATCACCACGAAGCGGGCGAAGTCATCCAGCCACACGGGCCCCTGGGCGTCGCAGAAGACGCGAAATGCCTGCTGCCATTCCGGCGGGGTCGCGTCCAGGCGCCGGCGCACCTGCTCCAGGACCTCGACCGCGGCACCAGCAACCCCGTCCAGACCGCTGCGCGCAGCGAGCCGTTCGGCGTCGATCAGCCGCGCATCGCCGGCGAACGCCGAGATACTCGCGTAGGGCGAGCCATCCTCCTGTGGCGGATGCAGCGGCAGGATCTGCCAGAGCGAGAACCCGGCGGCACCGGCCCAGTCGAGAAAACGGAACGCCTCACTACCGAGGGTACCCACCACCGTTGGTCCGGGCAGCGAGGTCGGGTGCAACAACAGGCCAGCCCGCCGACGCTGCATCAACGGGTTGCTGTGTTCGGCTTCCGGCTCCATCGGTCAGGCCTGCCCCGGGCGCATCGCGCCCCCCATCGCAGGGTCGCCACCCCCAATCGACAGTACCTCGCCCAGGGCCTCGGGCACCTCCAGCTCCGCCAGCAGGTAGAGCCTGGCCAGGTGCATGCGATAGAGCTCCTCGAAATCGCTGACCGAGCCGGCGGGATTGTAGGCGCCGAACCACCAGCACCAGTCCGAGCCTTCGCAGATCGCGAGCTGCTCGCGCAGCTCCGGGGTATCCAGCGCCGGGTTGGCGGCGATCGCCGCGTCCACGGCCAGGCGCGCCTCGATCAGCCGGTCCCAGCCACGGTTCTTGTCGACATCCCCGATCCAGGTCGAGAACGTCCCGTAGACCCAGGACCCGGCCACCAGACCGGGCAGGACCTCCGGCTCCGGCAGGCGCTCATGGCGGTCAACGATATCCGCGAACGTGCACAGATTCAGCCCTTGATGATCGGCCAGGCGGGCATACAGCGCGGTCAGGAAGTGGAAACCGTTGTCCGGAAAGTACTCCCAGGCGTTCTCGCCATCCAGGATGACCGAGACCACACTGCCGTGCGGCGCCACCGCCGCGATGTTCTCCAGGTGATGGACAAAGTCCCCCACCGCGTCGTCTACATGCCAGTCGGCATAGCGAAACCCGATACTGTCGGACAGGCCGTCGTCGCGGAAGAACAACTGGATCCCGCTATCGGAGAGGCGATAGGGGCAATGCAGCCAGGCCTCGGATCGCGCGGCCGCCAGCTCCGCCTCTCCGTTGCCGTTGCCGTTGCCGTCGTCCGCTTCCCCGGCCTCCACGTCCTTCGCACTGGCGTCGGCGTCTTCGGACTCCGCTTCGCGCGTCGCCGCCAGACTGTTGCCCAGGACCGCCTGCCCGCTGGCCGTCCATTCCAGGCCATATTCGTCCAGCAGCCGTACCGTGGCATCGCTGACACTGCCCTCCGAGGGCCAGCAGCCCCGCGGACGCAGGCCAAAGTGCCGTTCGAACACCTCAAGCCCCCGTTCGATGTGCCAGCGCACGCGCCGCTCGCCGTCCGGATACCGGGGCGCCTCTGGCAGTTCGACGTCCGGCATGGCCTCGCGCGCACTCTCCAGATCGATCAGCAGCGGCAGGATCGGGTGGGCATACGGGGTGAACGACAGCTCCGCCCGGCCCTGCTCCGCCAGCTCCCGATAGCGCGGCAGGATCGCGCGAATCTCGTCGTGCATGATCGCCAGCAGGCGGGCGCGCACATCCGGTGCGAAGCCTTCATCGGCCTTCAGCCAGCCCTGCACCGCCGGATATTTGCGGCGTACGGTCTCGCCCAGCCAGGCCAGGTGATAACAGGTCGCCAGGTCGAGGAAGAAGCGTGCATCCAGGTGCCCGACCAGCAATGGTTCTTCGTCGAGCGCCTGGCGGGCAACAGCCGCCAGGCGCCGAAACAGCGGGAACGGCTCGATCATGCGCGGCGCGTGTGCGCGCAGGCAGGCACGCAGGATCTCGCGGCGCCGGTCGGGATCGGCCGGCACCACCTCCATCTGCAGCAGATCCAGCACCGGATCGCCGAAGCATTCGTGATGCTCGATCCCGCGCTGCAGGCGCTCGCCATAATCGACGATCTGCTCCAGCAGGATGGGCGCGAAATTCACCACCGCGCGCGCCCGCGGAGAGGCCTCCAGATGGGCGGCCATGTCAGTGTAGTCCTTCAGCGCATGCAGGTAGGTCCAGGGCAGGATGTACTCGCCACGCCCGGCGTCAAAGTACTGCGGCTGGTGCATATGCCAGCACAGCACCACATCCAGGGCCGTGCCTTCGCTGTCAGCGGACATGGTGCGTGGCCTGTCCCAGCATCTCCGGCGTGACTACCCGCACCCCTTCCGGCGACACGGAATAGTCGCAGGCATCGGCCTCGTCGTCGACTCCGATCCGGGTCCCCGGCGGGATCCGACAGCCCTTGTCGATCACAGCGTTACGGATCACGCAGCCCTCGCCGATCTGCACGCTCGGCAGGATCACCGAATCGTCCACCGTGGCGCAGGCATTCACCTGCACATTGGAGAACAGCAGCGAATGGCGCACCTGGCTGCCGGAGATGATGCAGCCCCCGGATACCATCGAGTCGATCGCCATGCCCCGCCGGTCATCGTCGTCAAACACGAACTTCGCCGGTGGCAGCTGTTCCTGGTAGGTCCAGATCGGCCAGTCGCTGTCGTACAGATTCAGTTCGGGAGTCACCCCGATCAGTTCCAGGTTCGAGCTCCAGTAGGAATCGATGGTGCCGACATCGCGCCAGTAGCCCTGGCGCTGGCCCTGCTCGTCCCGGAACGGGTAGGACATCACGCGGTGCTTCTCGATGATGCCGGGGATGATGTCCTTGCCGAAATCGTGACTGGAGAAGGTGTTGTCCGCATCCTCGATCAGGCGCTTAAACAGGAACTCGCGATTGAAGACATAGATCCCCATCGAGGCAAGCGAATGGGTCTCGCTGCCGGGGATCGTCGGCGGCTCGT
>SKNJ01000028.1 GCA_007120575.1 Thioalkalivibrio sp. | reverse complement strand
CAGAGTGGCGGCGTAAAGAACGACCACGTCAATCCTTCGGGCGACACCGGCAGGGGGTTCGGCAACGTCCCCTTTGCGCGGACCGAATTCGCTTCCCCGAAGATCACCGCCTACTTCAACGTTGATCTGAGCCAGATCCGCAGTTTCGGTCTGGGCGTCAATGTCGAGAAGCTGCTCCTGACGCTGGCTGCGTTCAAGATCCGGCGCTTCCTTGAAACCGGCCTGCGGCTGCGCACGGCCTGTGACCTCGATCTGACGGACCTGCGCGTGACCCGTCCCAGTGGCTTTGAATTGCCCACGCTGGGCGAACTCGAGGCCGAACTGCCGGGCCTGATCAAGGCGGTGGCCGATGAGGGTTGCTTCGCCGAGCCTCGGGTCACCGAGGTGCGCTGGGATGGTATGAAGAAGAAAGCGAAGAAGGACAAGGAATCCGACGCTGCCGGGGAGTGAACCATGCTGGCCATTGCTTTCGACTTCCCCGCCGGGCGTTACCACGCGACCCCGTGGGGGAGGCATGTCAACGAGGCCGATGTGGAGTGGCCACCGTCGCCGTGGCGGTTGGTGCGTGCCCTCATCGCCATCTGGCACAGGAAGGTGCCTCCGGAGGAGCGTGATCCGGAAACCCTTGAGCGGCTGCTGTCGGCCCTGGCCGCCGAGGCTCCCCATTATCGTGTGCCGACAGCCGTGCATGCCCATACGCGTCACTACATGCCGGCCAAGGGCGACAAGAAGACCCTGATCTTCGATGCCTTCGCGCGGGTGGGAAAGGACGAAGACCTGGTCATGGTCTGGCCCGAACTGGCTCTGGAGGCCGAGCAAGAAGCCCTGCTCGATCGGCTCCTGGCGGGGCTGGGTTTCCTGGGGCGCGCCGAGAGCTGGGCCGATGCGCGGCGTCTCCCGGAATGGTCGGGTGAGTGCAACTGTGTGCCGGGTGATTCGCTGGTGGATACGGAAACCGGCGAGGTATCGGAGCCCCTGTCCCTGCAGGTCCCGATGCCGGTGGACGAATATGCGGGCTTCCGTCAGGCGCAGCTCGAGGGCATGGAAAAACGGGCCGGCCTCAAGCCGAGAGACAAGCGGGCGATCCACGCCACTCTTCCGGAGAGCTGGGTCGACGCCCTGGCCGTGGATACCTCGCAACTGCACGGGGCCGGTTGGAGTTCGCCGCCGTTGGCGCGTGCCGTCGCCTATTCCCGGCCTCCGGATTTGTTGCGGCCCATGGCTCGACCCAACCGGTCCCGTCGCACCGCCGAGCCGGTGACCACGCTGCGCTTTGCCCTCTATGGTCGACCGTTGCCCCGGATCGAGGATGCCGTGCGCATGGGCGAACTCCTGCGGGTGGCGGCGATGAGCCGAGCAAAGAAATACTGCGGCGAAACGAGCGTTCCCGCTGTCATTTCGGGGCACAGGATGCCCGCCGGAAATCGCCACCAGCACGCCTTCTGGCTGCCCGAGGATGCCGATGGCGACGGGCGAATCGACCACTTTCTCGTTCACGTCCCCGGCAAGATCGAAGGCCAGGGACGCCGTGCCGTCGAATCTCTGAATCGACTCTGGAATCGTGAGGGGCAGGAGTGGAGGATCGTGTTCGAGAACAGCGGAACCGCTGAGGAACTGGCCGAATGTGGTTCGCCGCTGCTTGGTGAATCGAGCACCTTCGAGACGGTGATCCCCTACTTGATGCCCTGGCACGCCAAATCGAAGTTTGGTGTCGAGGAACAGATTCGGCGGGAGTGCCGGGAACGGGGGTTGCCCGAACCGGAACGGATCGAATGGCTTCAGGATATCGACGTAGCCGGGAAGAAGCGACGCCCGGTCGATTTCCACCGTTTCCGTTCAAAGAGGGGACTGACACAACCGGATACGCAGGGCTGCTTTGTGAGATTAAAGTTTCCGGCGCCCCTGAGGGGTCCGCTTGCCCTTGGTTTTGGGTGTCACTTCGGACTGGGGCTGTTTCACCCCGCAGGAAAATGGCTGCGCGCTCTTTGACAACTGGCGAACGTGCTTCCGGGGCTCTGCTTCAAATCGCAGGAGCCTCGGCCTCTTTTGGTTGGACATAAGGTCAGCCCGGTATCACTGATGCAGAGCAATCCCCAGAACGTCCAGCAAGGCGCTCTCGACATCTTGTAGTTCCGCCCTGGAAAGGCAGGCCAGAGGGCCTTCGCCGAAACGCGCTGCATCAAGTGCCCGGAGCTGTTCCACGCAGACCCAGGAGTCGATCAACAAGCGATCGCGCGCCGAAATCGGCACCCGGAGGGGCTCCAGTCCCTTGCGGAACTGCGTGCTCAGCGGGGCAACCAGTATGGTCGGCAGGCCGGCCCGAGTGAGCGCATTCGCCTGCAGGACGAGTACCGGCCGCGTCTTGCCGATCTCCTTTCCCTGGTTGGGATTCAGGCGCGCGACCCATACCTCGCCCCGCTGTACTGGAACCTCCTTTATCGCCACCAACGCTCGCCATCCGCTTCGCCGTCTGGATCTGTAGCCTCGTTTTCCAGTGGCTGGAATTGCTCTGCCATGTCACGGGCTTCCTGGTAGAGCTCAGGATCTTCCGCGATTAGCCGTGCCGCTTCTTCAAGCCGGCGTTCACGTCGCTCGGCGGCCTTGCGTTCCAGCATTTCGTCGATGGCGTCGCGCACCAGCTCGGACCGGGGCACATCGGCCCGTGCGGCTTCCTCCGCAAGGCGGCGCTCGAGATCATCCGGCAGGCGAACGTTCAGCATGCTCATCAACCACACCCTCATCTGTGTATTACGGATTGTAGTACATGTATGGTGACACGTTGACACCAACGTCGCCGCCGCCTGCAAACCCGCCCGCTTCCTGCTAAATGGATAACGGGAGGGTATTCAGGGGATCAGGCCATGGAGGAATCCGGAGACCCGCGGCCGGAACGTCAGCCGGAACTGCCGCTGCCGTTTCCCGAACTGACCGGTGACCAGCCGTTGCTGCCGGCGCGCATGATCAACGAGTTTGCCTATTGTCCGCGTCTGGCCTACCTGGAGTGGGTGCAGGGCGAGTGGGCGGACAGCGGAGACACGGTGGACGGTCGGCGCGTTCACCGCAGGGTAGACCAGCAATCGGGCAAGGCTCCTGCCCCCGATGAAGAGATCGAGCCCTTCCACGCACGCTCCGTCGAGCTGTCATCCAACCGGCTGGGTCTGATCGGCAAACTCGACCTGCTGGAGGAGGACGGTGAAGGTGGCGTCACGCCCGTGGATTACAAGCGAGGCAAGCGCCCGCATGTAGCCAGGGGCGCCTACGAGCCCGAGCGCATCCAATTGTGTGTGCAGGGCATGCTGCTCGAAGACCACGGGTACCGGTGTAACAGCGGGGTGCTCTACTTCGCGAGTTCTCGCGAACGCGTCCATGTCGAGTTCGACGAGGAACTGCGCGAAGCCACCACCCGAGCCATTACCGGTCTGCGCTCCATGGCCGATGCCGGCCAGATTCCGCCGCCGCTCGAAGACAGCCCCAAGTGTCCGCGCTGTTCACTGGTGGGTATCTGCCTGCCCGACGAGGTCAACTTCCTTAAACTCGGTGAATCCCAGCCGCGCCCGCTCTCGGTCCAGCGGGATGAGGCCCTTCCCCTCTACGTTCAGTCCCACAGTGCCAAGGTCGCCCGCAAGGGGGAGGAACTGGTTGTATCAGTGAAGGACGAGGTCGTACAGAAGGCACGGATCCGGGATGTCTCGCAGCTCGTCCTGATGGGAAATGTCTATGTGACCGCCCCGACTCTGACCGAGCTTATGCGTCGCGAGATTCCCGTCTCGTGGCATTCCTACGGTGGCTGGTTTATCGGACACAGTCAGGGTGTGGGGCACAAGAACGTGGAGCTGCGGACCGCCCAGTACGCGGCCAGTTTCGAAAACTGGCGCTGCATGCGTATCGCCAAGGGACTGGTCGAAACCAAGATCCTCAACAGCCGAACCCTGCTCAGGCGCAACTGGCGCGGCGAGGACGAGCCGCGTGAGCTTCTTGCCCAACTTCGCCAAGATGCTCGTGCCGTCCGCAAAGCCCGCTCCCTGCAAGACCTGCTGGGCATCGAAGGATCCGCCGCTGCCCGCTACTTCGGGGCGTTTGACCAGCTCATCAAGCCCGACCCCGACAAGGCATCGTTCACGTTCGACTTCACTCGCCGTCGGCGTCGACCACCCCCGGACCCCGTCAACGCGCTGCTGTCGTACGCCTACAGCGTCCTGTCGCGCAGTTTCGCCGTCACCCTCTCGGCCGTTGGTTTTGACCCCTATCGGGGTTTCTACCACCAGCCGCGCTACGGACGCCCTGCACTCGCCCTGGACATGATGGAACCCTTCCGGCCCCTGATCGCTGAATCCGCGGTGCTCTCCGCCATCAACAATGGCGAAGTCAGGCCCACCGACTTCGTCACCGCAGGCAATGCCTGCAATCTCACCCAGGATGGTCGCAAGCGCTTTCTGGGCACCATCGAACGCAGGCTCAATCAGGAAGTCACGCACCCTGCTTTCGGGTACCGCGTCAGTTATCGGCGCATCCTCGAAATCCAGTCCAGGCTACTGGGGCGTTACCTGCAAGGTGAACTCGACGATTTCCCGGGCTTCACGACACGCTGATCCACAGGCATCCTGCAAATGAAAGACGAACACCTCTACATCGTCACCTACGACATCAGTGACCCGAAGCGCTGGCGTGCCGTCTTCAAGCTCATGAAAGGCTATGGCGACTGGCTGCAATTGTCCGTCTTCCAGTGCAGAATGAATGCACGGCGCCACGCCGACCTGACGGCCAGCCTGGACCAGATCATCCACCACCGCGAGGACCATGTCCTGCTGATGGACCTCGGGCCGGCCGATGCGGTTGACCCCCGGGTAATCAGCCTGGGAAAGGCGTTCGAAGCGGTGCAACGCGAAACCATCATCATCTGACTCCGCCGGAGGAATGCGAGCACTCCAATGACGCCAGAAACGCCGGGCAGCCCTCGCGTTTGCCCAACTCTTTGTCAAAACGGTACTTTTGCGCCCCTCGCAACCCGGCGCTCTGCCCGGGTGACAGCATCGTGTCCCGAAAAACCCGGACCACTCGCAAAAGGGCCCGCAAAGCCAACTCCCATGCACCCCCAAACAGGGTCTGTTATCCGGAGCCTTTTGCTCCGGCCTCATTGAAGCGACTGGACCGACGCCGGAGACGCAGAGGATCACGCCTGCAAGCTGGAGGCGATTAGCGAGAACGCGGGCAACCGGGGGCGCTATCAGGAATCCACCGAACTACATGTTGCCGCACAGTGCATCCGT
>SKNJ01000274.1 GCA_007120575.1 Thioalkalivibrio sp. | reverse complement strand
GCCGAGACCGGGCTCTCATTCAACTATACCCCTGCCGATGGCGGCGCGGGTACGTTGACCCAGGTGCTGGGTGGACATGTCGACGCCGGCATCACCACGCTCAGCGCGCTCGTCCCCTATGTGGAGGAGGAGCAGATGCGCATCATCGCGAGCTTCGCCGATGAGCGGCCCGCGGCGCTGCCCGATGCCCCGACAGCCCGTGAACAGGGGGTTGACGTGCTGTGGGGCGCCCTGCGCGGCATCGCCGCGCCGGGACCGCTGCCGGACGATGTGCGCGACAGACTTGCAGAGGCCGTCGAAGCGACCATGTCGGATCCCGAGTTCATTGAACTCGCCGAGCGCCAGGGGATTCCCCTCATGTATCTCGATGGCGAGGCGTTCAGGGAAATCGTCGACACCGATCTGTCACGGCTGAACGAGCTCTGGGAGACTTCGCCCTGGCAGTGAGGGGTTGAAGAGCGGGCCGGTCGCAGCTGCGGCCGGCCTGTGCGTTGATCGAAAACCGATCCGGAGGAGCACCACGATGACCTGCAAACCCCTCGTGACAGGACGACGCTATGCGGTGGCGGCCGGGCACCCACTGGCCGCAATGGCCGGATCGGAAATCCTGCGCAGTGGAGGAAATGCGATCGATGCTGGCGTCGCCGCAGGGATCGCCACCGAAGTTCTCGAGAGCATCTTAGTCGGTTTTGGCGGCGTGGCTCCGATCATTCTCTACTCCGCGGAACACGACGAGATAGTGACGATCAGCGGTCTTGGAACTTGGCCAAGGTCGGTGGATTCCGACTATTTCAACCGGCTACATGGCGGGCGGATCCCTCTCGGAATTCTGCGCACCGTGGTTCCTGCGGCGCCGGACGCCTGGATCACCGCGCTGTCGCGCTATGGCCGCATGAGCTTTGGCGAGGTCGCCGCCTTTGCCATCGAGTATGCGCGTGCCGGCTTTCCGATGTACGAATTCTTCAGCGCGCGCATTGCCGAAAAGCACGAAGGATATGCACGGTATCCATCCACAGCCGCAATCTACCTGCCGAACGGTGCGCCCCCCGTCCCCGGAGAGAACTTCCGCCAGCCGGAGCTGGGTGCCTCGATACAGTTCCTGGTCGAGGAGGAGCGCGCCGCGGCGGCGAAGGGCGGCAGGGCAGCGGGCCTCGCCGCGGCGCGCCACGCGTTTTACGAGGGAGATTGTGCGCGCGAGATGGTCGCGCACGTTCAGTCGGAAGGTGGCGAACTGACCCTCGACGATCTTAAGGACTTCTCGGTCGATGTGGAAAAACCCGTCTCGATCCGTTTCGGCGACTGGCAGATCAATGGCTGTGGACCGTGGTGCCAGGGGCCGATGCTGCTGCAGGCACTGAACATCGTCAAGACCTTCGACCTGCGCGCGATCGGCCACAACTCTGCCGATTACGTGCACCTGTTGTGCGAGGCGATCAAGCTCGCCGCGAGCGACCGCGACCGTTTCTACGGCGACCCGAGATTCGTCGATGTGCCCATGGAAAGGCTCCTGTCCGATTCACATGCGCGCGCGCAAGCCGAGCGCATCCGCAATGATCGGGCGACCTCCTTCGCGGATGCCGATGACGCCGCGGCCGAAGCCAAAGCCGACCTCGCAGTCGGGGACTCCAGCATGGATACGAGTTATGTCTGCGTCGTCGACAAGGATGGCAATGCGTTTTCGGCCACACCCAGCGACGCGCCACATCACGCTCCGGTCGCGCCCAAGCTGGGTTTCCTTGTCTCCGCGCGCGGCTCGCAGTCCTGGACAGATCTCGGGCATCCGGCCAGTGTCGCTCCCGGCAAGCGGCCCCGGCTGACACCCAATCCGGCGCTTGCGGTGGGCCCCGATGGCCGGATCATGCCATTTGGTTCACCCGGAGGCGATGTGCAGACCCAGGCGATGCTGCAAGGCTTCATCAACCGGGTGGTCTTCGGGTTCGACACGCAGCGCGCGGTGGAAAGCCCACGCTTTGCCACTTATGACTTCCCCTCGTCATGGGAGCCGCATGAGCGGCAGCATCTCGTCCTCAAGCTTGAGAATACCCTTGATACCGAGGTTGGCTCGGACCTTGCCGCGCGGGGCCACAACGTTCAGTCTTGGCCCGATCTCATGTGGACGGCCGGTTCGCTCTCGCTGGTCGACTTCGACCGTCGCAGCGGGTACATGGCGGCGGGCTCCGATCCGCGACGCGAAGCTTATGCCATCGGCTGGTAGGTACCTCATCCATCGGCTTGTTGCCGGAGGTGAACATCCGATTCCGGGCCGGGGGTGCCGGCCGGACTCGCTCAATCAGAGGCCCTGATCTTGGAAAACATCTTTCTCGAAGACTTCACGCCTGACAAGCCGTATTGGTGGGAGTTTTTCCAACCCCGCGATGACCTCCGAGCGGACCTTCCGCTCCATACGGATGTCGCGATCATCGGCGGTGGCTATACAGGTTTGACCGCCGCACATGTTCTGGCGGAATCCGGCATTGATGTAACAGTGATCGAAGCGCAGGAGTTCGGCTTTGGTGCCAGCACCCGTAACGGCGGGGGCGTTGGCGGGGCCGTCAATGTCGGAAAATCATTGAGTGGGCGGCGATTGCAGTATCGGACGGGGGAACGCGAGGCGATCCTCGCCGAATCCGCCCAAGCCTTTCGTTCGATCGAAAACCTCGTGGAGACAGGAAATATCGCCTGTGATTGGCAGTCCAACGGGCGCTTCATCGGTGCGTGGACGCCAAAGCACTTTCGCGACCAGGAAGCCTCGCTGCCCCTGATGAACGAACACGCCGACCTTGGAGCGGAAATGCTGCCGCGCGAACGCCAACGCGAGCATCTCCAGACCGACCTCTATCACGGCGGTATGCTTGTGAAGCGTTCCGCCACGGTCAATCCATCGCTTCTGTACAAGGGGCTTCTGGAGCGCAGCATGGCATCCGGCGCGCGGCTTTGCGGGCGCACGCGGGTCACCGGCCTCGCCCGTTCGGGAAGCCGCTGGGAACTGAGCACGGACCGCGGAGTTCTCAAGGCCGACAAGGTGATCGTTGCGGCCAACGGCTATATCGATCCCGCGGTGCCAATGCTGCGCAAGAAGATCATCCCGGTATTCAGCAACATCATCGTCACTGAAGAACTGCCCGATGGACTGGCCAGCCACCTCTTTCCCACAAATCGCTATGTGAACGACACGCTGAGGATCCGCTCCTACTATCGGCTTACTCCGGATGGAAAGCGCGTGCTTTTCGGGGGGCGCGGGCGTTTCAGTACCGCAAGTGCGATAGATCACGCCCGCTCGCTTTATCCCATGATGGTCCAGCGCTTGCCGGATCTGAAGGGTATCAGGATCGCCTATGCATGGTCGGGACGGATCGCATTCACGCTCGATTCCGTCCCGCATGTCGGCGAACAGGATGGCGTGCATTTCGCACTTGGCTGCAACGGAAGTGGCGTAGCCATGATGACCTATCTGGGCGATTACCTCGGAAAGAAGATTGCAGGGAAGGCAAACTATGTCAGCCGTTTCGAGCGCCCCCTACCGGGCCATCCGCTTTATGGCGGCAACCCGTGGTTTCTCCCACTGATAGGGCGTTACTTTCAGTTCCTCGATCGCCTGGGTCGGTGAATCGTACTCATCGGCGTATGCTGTACGATTCCCATGTCTTTGAATTATTAGAGGAAGTGGGCTTCGATGATGTGCCCGCCCAGACGGCATCGATGTGCCAAGGTGGGTCCGCGATGATCCCCGCAGACCACTTGGAGAACGTCGGTTGACCGGGACCTACTGCTGGACCTTTATGTCAACACTTGAGCAGGCCCGGCACGTGGCGGCACTTCCAGACCAATAGAGAAAACGTAACGGACAACTGAGCTGCACCTTCGTCCGGCGGCTCGGCTACGACGTGCGTTGCAACTCTGCGGATGTCGGCGATCCCAGTCCGTCGGCGGCCTCGAACGCGCCTCAGCAGGCCCCGACCGCCGCGTCAGATCGGTTCGGGGCCATTGGGGCATCACCAGCGCCACCCTCACACCGGCGACGCGCAGGAAAGATTGTGCCCAAGGCTTGCGACGCGATGTCAGGCCGTCTGCAATCGCCCTTGTGCCGTCCGTTGCTTGCTGCTACATCGTATTTCGACGATAAACGGAAACAGGTGTACCGATGCTTGACCGTGATCCCCATCATGACCCCCGCGCGATCGATGCCGAGGCAATCGCCGCGGTCGCCAAGGCGCTGGCGCATCCCGCGCGGGTGAAGATCATCGCCTTCCTGCTGTCGCGGCGCGGATGTATCGGGGGCGACATCGTGGGCGAGGTTGGCCTGGCGCAATCCACCGTGTCCGAGCATCTGCGCATTCTCAAGGCGTCGGGGCTCGTCGTGGGTACGATCGAGCGTCCGCGTATCTGCTATTCGCTCAACCCGAAGGTGCTCGCACCGCTGCACGCGCTGATCGGCATGGTCGAGGCGCGCGATGCTTCGCAGGCCGACGCGCCCTGCTGCTACACCCCGCAAGGCTGCATTCCCAAGGAGAACGACCAATGACCAATATGACAGTCTTTGATCCGGCCATGTGCTGCTCGACCGGGATCTGCGGCACCGAAGTGGACCAGAAGCTGATCGATTTCGCCGCCGATCTGGACTGGCTCAAGGCGCAAGGTGTTCAGGTGCGCCGCATCAACTTGAGCCAGGAGCCGACCGAATTCGTCGCCGATCCCGCGATCAAGGCGTTGATGGAAGAGTCGGGCAGCGAGGGGCTTCCGGCCATCGTGGTGGATGGCCGGATCGTCTCGACGAGCCGCTATCCGGCACGCGCGGAACTGGCCGGATGGGCCGGTATTGCCGCGCCCGAGGTCGAGGTCACCGAGGCCGTGCGCGAGTTGATCGCGCTCGGCGCGGCCATCGGTGCAAGCTGCGAGCCGTGCCTGAAGTATCACGTGAAGAAGTCGCGCGAGCTGGGCCTGAGTGACGCCGCCATGCGCGAAGCGATCGCCGTTGGCCGCATGATCAGGGAGGCATCCGCGAAAAACATCCTCGGGCTGGCCGACAAGCTGATCCCCGATGAGGGCACTGCCGCCAAGGGCTGCGGCGTCGACAAGGCCGAGGAGATGCAAGCGTCGCCCGAGAAGGAGAAAACCGGCGCCTGCTGCTGATCCGCGGGCGAGGCGATCCACCCAAGTGCAAGTGCCGGGGCGCAATGCCCCCGCACGCCCATCATCTGTGGGCGAAGGAGAGTCCATGTTCAACGATCTGCCGAAATTCGTGTTTCTCACCGGCAAGGGCGGGGTGGGAAAGACCTCGCTGGCCTGTGCGACGGCTGTCAATCTCGCAGAT
>SKNJ01000053.1 GCA_007120575.1 Thioalkalivibrio sp. | reverse complement strand
AGCTTGCCGGCCCGCTCCCCGAAGCACTCACCACCGCGGCCGGGCGCATTGCGAACCGGCCGGTGATAGCCGAGATCGTGCGCACCGAGCCCCGCCTGGAGGTCCGCCTGTTGCCGCTCGAGATGACGCGCAATGCATCCATCGGTGCGCCGCGCGGGCCCGCTGCCGGCCCCCCGAACGTGGCCCAGTGGCTTGCGCTCGAGCTGCGTCAGCACCTGCCCGGTGCGCGCCCGCTGGCCGCGTCCCTGCAAGCGCTGCAAACGGCAGCGGGCAGCGGCGCTGCCCCCGGCGCCGTCACGAGTGGCTCGGCGCCCGCCGGGCCGGTTGCAGCCCTGCTCGAACAATTGCCTCCCCCCGGCCAGCTCCTGCAAGGCGAGGCATTACGCGGCCGGATCCAGCAATCCGGGATCTGGCTGGAGGCGATGCTTGGCCAGGTGGCACGGGGCGCCCCACCCGCCGGCAGCCTGAGCCTGGACCTGAAGGCCCAGCTACTGCGCGCCGCCGAACACCTGCGTATGGCCCCCGACGCACGCGCAGTCCCCGCACCCCCAACCGTAGGCACGGGCCCGGCCCACCCGGCGGGTCTGGCCGCCGGACTGGGCCTGGCCGGCCTGATCGAGGGCATGATCAAACGCATCACCACGCTGCAACTGCAATCGCTGCAGGCCGCCGTCGGCAATGATGACGGGCCGGTACGCTGGAGCTTTGAACTTCCCTTCCGTACCCCGCAGGGGATCGAGTCGATCATTGGTCAGTTGCAGCGCGAACGGGGTTCGGCAGACACCCCGGAAGGACGCTGGACACTGGTCCTGAAGCTCGACCTCCAGGACCTTGGACCGATGCGGGTCGCGCTGGGCTGGCACCAGGAGCGCCTCAGCGTGCATTTCACCGCGGAGCACCCGGACACAGTGGAGGAGCTGCGCGGCGCGACGGCCTACCTGCACGAACGGTTGACCGCTCGCGACCTGACCGTAGCTTCGATGTCGGTGCGCGAAGGGACCGTCGACCCGGAACCCGATCCGCCGCCGTCCACGCCACGCGGGATGCTCGATGAACGAGCCTGAGAACTGCCCATGACCACCGGGAAACGCCATCGGAAAAACCGGCGATCCAAAACCGGCGACACGGTGGGAGTCGAACGCCCGCAGGCCGTCGCACTGGAATGGGATCGGCAACGCGCCCCTCGGATCACCGCCAGCGGGAGTGGCCTGACCGCGGAACAGATCCTGAGAATCGCGGAGGAGAACGATATTCCGCTGCACCAGGACCCCGGTCTGACCGAGGCCCTAGTCCAGATCCCGATCGGCGCCGAAATCCCGGAAGAACTCTATGTCGCGGTCGCCGAGGTACTGGCGTTCGTGTTCCTGCTGGCCGGAATTACCCCGGATGACCGTGAGCGCGATTATCGCCACCCGGGCCACGAACACGACTGAGGACAGGGCACCCAGTCGCAGTTCAGTACGGCCCGCCATGCGGCCCCGTGGCGCTGCCAGGGGCATGCAACGTGAACAGCAGATCGAGTTCGGTCTGGCTCAGCCCGCACAGGCGCCGCACCTCCTCGCGTCCCTGCCCTTCGCGAATCAGGCGAATCGCCTGCTCGTAGGCCCCGTCATCGCCACCCCGCGCGCGCAACTCGCTGTGCTGGTCATGCAGACGATGCAGCGCGCGCTGCACTGAGGCCTGAGCCTGACTGTGATTCACGACCCCTTCCGACAGTGCCTTCATCGCCCCCTGCAGTGCCATCACCGAAGTCGCCTGGCGTTGATAATCCTGACGCAGGGCCGACAACTGCCGCCGCAAAAGGATCACCAGGGCAAACGCGAACCCCGCGACCAGGGTCGCCAGCAGGGCGATCAGTGCGGCAATCCAGACCAGCAATCCCTCTCCCATTCCTCGTGGCTCCCGGCTTTCCGAACGCAATTGTCGCGCGAACCGCGCCACGTTGACCAGCCGGACGGCCCGATCCCGCCGCCACGCCTCGAAGCTCAGGCGTAGTCGTCGATCAGTCCCTTCCTGCGGCGTTGCCGTTCCTCCTGGCGGGGAGGGCGCTGCTGGGCGGGCCTCACCGCCGGACGCAGCAGGGGATCGCGATCGTGATCATCGCTGAGGGCGCGACCGGGTACACTCGTGTGTACCGGTCTGACCGGGCGATCCGGGCGAATCTCGTCCACCATGAGGGCTCACCTCCCGTGCGGAGGTCCGCACACGCGACCGGGATACCCTTTGGACCCCGGCAAGCCGGGCCGGAGTTCCCCGGGCGTTACAATTCGCGCAACTGCGCCCACTCATCGTCGGACAACAGCTTGTTCAGGTCCACCAGGATGGTCAGCCCGGCATCCGTGCTGGTAACCCCCTGGATAAAGCGGCTGCTGTCATCGTTGCCAACCTCCGGCGCCGGCTCCACGGTGTCCGGCGAGATCCGCACGACCTCCGATACCGAGTCGACCAGAATGCCGACATTCTGATTGTCGACATCAATAATCACGATCCGGGAGGCCTCGTCCAGCTCGTGATCATCCAGTCCCATCCGGCGCCGGGCATCGATCACCGTAACCACGTTGCCACGCAGATTGATGATTCCAAGGATATAGTCCGGCACCCCCGGCACCGGGGCAATCTCGGTCATCTTCAGCACCTCCTGCACCTGGAGGACATCAATGGCATACGTCTCGTCAGCGAGGCTGAAGGTCACGTACGGGGCGGAATCCGCCTTCGCCAGGGCTTCTACGTCTTGTGCGCTCATGTCATCCTCGTCGGTCTTGCATTCCCGTGCCTGCGGATCGTTCGTCGCCCGCGTCTAGCAGAGTTATCGGCCGGATTTTCCGGTGCTTGAATCGCGGCCTCCGGCAACCTCCCAGTCACCGGCGTCCAGGGTTCGATCCAGGGCCTCCAGATCCAGCAGGGTTGCCATATGCTCGCGCTCCACTCCGGCCAGCCACGGCAGGCGACGGCGCTGACCGCGCCAGCGCAGGCCATCCGGATCGATCACGCGCGTCCCATGCACCGCGCGGCACGCCAGGGCGAACCGTGATCCCGCCAGGAACACGACCTGGCGCGCCGTATCAGGCTCGTAGTCGCGGTCATCCGGGGTCACGATCGCAGCCAGATCCACCAGCTGCACGCGGCCCAGCTTGGAATCCGCAATCCCCAGGTACCATACGGAATGATTCGGGGTCGGTCGCACATCCAGACTGTCCAGCGGGGCCACGCCACCGAGCGCCGTCAGGGGCGCCAGCAGGGTCAGATTGCCGGCCTCGATCACCAATGCCGAAAAGCGCTCCCGAGGACGGGGAAACTCCTGCTCGGCGGCCGGTGGTTGCGGCGGAGTCGGGGGTACCTCGACCGGCGCCGGGGCCTCGACGATCGGCGCAGCCGGAGCCTCGGTCGCCACCGGGGGCGCTTCCAGCAGGTCGGCGCGCAACAGATGGGCCGGTACCGGCTCCGCCAGCGGGACGGGCTCCTCTTCCAGAAGGCTGCCGAAATAGTCCGGCAGCGCCTCCAGCTCGGCCTTCAGGGCTGCGTTGTTCGTACGCGTGGTATTCATCCTCGTTGCCTCCGCACATGCGGCTCCGACAGGCGACCCCCAATGGCCTCCAGCAGATCCGCGTAGGCCAGCACGCCACGCGCATCCGGAATCATGAAGCAAAGGGGCTGACCGGCACTGGAGGCGTCGCGAAACTTGGTATCGACCGGGATCACACCGGGCCAGACATCGTCGCCATGCAGCCGCCGCAGCTCGGCCAGTGCCTCGTGCGCCGCCTTGGTGCGCCGGTCGAACAGGGTCGGAATGATGCGGAACTGGAGTTTCGACTTCCGGGATTTTTGCACCATCTTCAGGGTATTGATCATGCGTTCCAGCCCCTTCAGAGCCAGGAACTCGGTCTGTACCGGCACCAGCAACTCGTCGCAGGAAGCCAGCGCGTTGACCATCAGCACCCCAAGCATCGGCGGGCAATCCATCAGCACGTAGTCGTACTGGTCCGCGACTTGTTCCAGCGCCTGGCGCAGTACCAGCCCCATCCCGGAGCGCGTCCCCAGTTGCCGGTCCAGCGTCGCCAGGGCGGTGCTCGCGGTCAACAGGTCCAGTCCGGGGAATCGCGTTTCGCGGATCAGTCCGCGCGGGTCGGGGCGCTCACCCTCCGCACACTGGCTGAACAGCTCGTACACACCACGCGTTGCGGTCTCCGGGTCATGCCCGAAATAGGCGGTCAGGGATCCGTGCGGATCGACGTCCACCAGCAACACGCGCTGTTCCGGCCCGGACAGCAATCCGCCCAGGGTCACCGTGGTCGTGGTCTTGCCGACCCCGCCTTTCTGATTCGCGACTGCCCATGTCTTCACGGTGTGTCTCCATCGCCCTCGATCGGGAGCGGCAGGTCCTGGCGGAGCCGCTCCGGTTCCTGCGCAGCCTCGGCGCGCGGCCGCGCACCCGGCAAAACCACGATCGCCACCCGCCGGTTCTCGGCGCGCCCCTCGGGCGTGGCATTATCGGCGATCGGTCGGTGCTCGCCATAACCCAGTGCCACCAGGCTGTCGGGATCCACGCCGTTCTGTTCGAATACGCTCACCACGGCGGCCGCCCGCCCCGAGGACAACTCCCAGTTGGAAGGATAGACGGGCGTTTGAATCGGTACATTGTCGGTGTGCCCCTCCACGTGGATCCGCGACACGCGCGGGGCCAGAACCTCCGCCACCTCCTCCAGCAAACCGACCGCCTGAGGGTTCAGCGTGGCGGAACCACTGGGAAACAGCAAGCGACTGGTGATCTCGATCTCCAGCCAGTAGGCCTCGCGGCTCACCCGCAGGTCCCCGTCCGCAATCAGCGGGGCCATGGCGGACTCGATCTCCGCGGCCATTTCCGCGATCTCGTCCAGGATCTGGCCCATCCCGTCATCCTCGACGGCCTCCTCCAGCATCCCGCCCAACGCCATATCGATCGGCCGCGCGCCCTCTTCCACGATGCCTGGCTGGATCTCGATCGGAATCAGTGCCCGCAAATCCTCAAGCGGACGGTCAAGGGCCCGGGTCGGCTCACCGACCTGGATCAGATCCGTCTGTGCGGGCGAACGGAACGCATCCACCAGCGACTCCGACAGCACGCGGTACTTGCCGTCATCCACCGAGGAGATCGCATACATCACCACGAAGAACGCGAGCAACAGGGTGACCAGATCCCCGTAGGGAATGGCCCAGGCCTCGTGGTTCGGTTCCTCTTCGGCGTGTCGACGTCGCGCCATGCGGCCTCACTCGTGGACAAAGCCACTCAGCTTGCTTTCGATGTTGCGCGGATTCTCGCCTTCGGCGATGGCGATCAGGCCCTCCATCAGCATCTGCT
>SKNJ01000292.1 GCA_007120575.1 Thioalkalivibrio sp. | reverse complement strand
TCAAGCACGCGGTGGGCTCCGCCTACCCGGGCAAGGAACTGCTGGAGATCGAGGTCAAGGGCCGCAACCTGGCCGAGGGCGTGCCGCGCTCGTTCACCCTGAACTCCAACGAGATCCTCGAAGCCCTGCAGGACCCGCTGTACGGCATCGTGTCGGCGGTGCGCACCGCGCTGGAGCAGACTCCCCCGGAGCTCGGCTCCGATGTGGCCGAGCGCGGCATCGTGCTGACCGGCGGGGGCGCCCTGCTGCAGCAGATCGACCGCCTGCTGATGGAAGAGACCGGCATCCCGGTGGTCATCGCGGACGACCCCCTGACCTGCGTCGCCCGCGGCGGCGGCCGGGTGCTCGAAATGCTCGACGAGAAGCAGGTGGACTTCCTGTCCATGGAGTAAACTCCGGGGCCGGAGCCGGCGCGCGATGCGCCGGATCTCGAATCTCGACCCGCAACCGGAGGCTGAACCATCAGCAAGCCGCTCTTCAGACTGGGTGTCTCGCCCACTCTGCGCCTGCTCGTCGTGATCCTCCTGGGCCTGGCGCTGATGGTGCTGGACCACCGCGTGAACGATTTCCAGACGGTACGCAACGCCCTGACGACTGTGACCTATCCGGTCCAGGTCGTGGTCGATGCGCCGATCCGCGGCGCGAGCCGGGTGATGGAGTCGTTCACCCGCCGCGAGGACCTGATTACCGAGAATCGTCTGCTGCGCAGCGAGAACGCCGAACTGCGCGCCCGCCAGTTGCGCTTCGATGCCCTGCAGATGGAGAACAACCGCCTGCGCGCCCTGCTGAAGACCGCGGAGCAAACCGAGGGCCGCGTGGAGATCGCGCAGCTCCTGGCGGTCGACCTCGACCCGTTCCGCCAGCAGATCGTGCTCAGCAAGGGGCATGCGGACGGTGTCTACCCCGGCCAGCCGGTGATCGATGCGCATGGTGTGATCGGCCAGGTGCTGTCGGTCCAGCTGACCAGTTCCAACGCCCTGCTGATCTCGGATCCCGGACATGCCCTGCCGGTGCGCAGCGCGCGCACGGGACTGCGCGGGCTGGTGGTCGGCACCGGCAACCCGCAGCGCCTGGAGATGCGTCACGTCCCGCTCCAGGAGGACGTGGAGGTGGGCGACCTGCTGCTCACCTCGGGGCTTGGTGAACGCTTTCCCGCCGACTACCCGGTCGCTCGGGTGGTCTCGGTGGAGCAGCAGCCTGGGCAGCCATTCCTGGACATCCAGGCGGAACCGCTCGCGGCCCTGGACCGCTCGCGCGAGGTCCTGCTGCTGTGGACCGACGAGGCACCCGACACCGGGGAGCCAGATCCCGGCGCACCGCCGGAGCCTGACGCAACACCATGACGCCGGCGATCGGCATCCCCGCACCGGTCCTGCTGACCCTGCTGCTGGCCCTGGCACTGGCGATCGTGCCGATCCCTGACGCGGCCGCGCCGGCCCGCCCGGAATGGCTGGTCCTGACGCTGATCTACTGGACCATGGCCTTTCCGCAGCGCATCGGCATCTTCACCGCGTTTGCGGCCGGCCTGCTACTGGACACCCTGCAAGGGCAGCTCCTGGGACAGAACGCCGTGGCGCTGGCGGTCGTCGCCTACATCACCCTGCAGCTCCATCCACGCCTGCGAGTCTTCCCGGTCTGGCAGCAAATGCTGGTCGTGGCCCTGCTGATCGCGCTGTTCAAGCTGCTGGCACTATGGCCGCAGGGCGCCACGGGCCTGCCACCCGGGAGCGCCTGGTACTGGGCACCGGTCGCGACCAGCGCCCTGATCTGGCCCCTGATCTTCTGGCTGCTGCGCGACGTGCGACGGCGCTGGCTGCTGCACCTGATGTAGGCGCGTCGTCTCGAAGGCGCCGCGCGGGTGCTGCATACTGTGCCTCGCCTACCCATTCAACCAAGGAGTGCATCATGGAATCCCGCACCCGGACCGAGATTGAGGCCGCCGTTTTTCGCCGCCTGCTACAGCATCTGGACGAACGCAAGGACGTGCAGAACATCGACCTGATGAACCTGGCCGGCTTCTGCCGCAACTGTCTGTCCAAGTGGTACGTGGCGGCCGCCGAAGAGCGCAGCGAATCGATCGACTACGAAGGTGCCCGCGAGCGGGTCTACGGCATGCCCTACAGCGAATGGAAGGAGCGCTACCAGAAGGAGGCCACCCCGGAGCAGAAGGCAGCCTTTGAGGCCGCGCAAGAGGCCCACGATGCGTGATCACGGACTGATCGAGTCCGCCGAGGCCCTGCAACCGTTCCTGGACGCGATTGCCGGGACCGACTGGATCGCGCTGGACACCGAGTTCATGCGCGAACGCACCTACTTCCCGAAGCTGTGCCTGATCCAGGTGGCCACGCTGGATCAGCTTGCCTGCATCGACCCGCTGAAGGTCGACCTCGCGTTACTTGCCCCGCTGCTGCTGGACCCGGGCGTGACCAAGGTATTCCACTCCGCGTCACAGGATCTGGAAGTCCTGTACCGGGATCTGGGCGAGGTCCCGGCCCCGGTATTTGATACCCAGGTGGCCGCCAGCATGCTCGGCTACGGCGACCAGGTCGGCTACGCCAATCTGGTCAAGGCGGTCCTGAACCAGGACCTCGACAAGAGCCAGACCCGCACCGACTGGTCGCGGCGCCCGCTGAGCGAAGAGCAGATCCGCTACGCGGCAGACGACGTGCGCTACCTCGCCACGCTGTTCAGCCGCCTGCTGCGCGACCTCGAGCGCTTCCAGCGCATGGACTGGCTGCGCCCCGAGATGGAGGCCCTGACCGATCCCGCGCTGTACGAACCCGCCCCGGAACGGGCGTGGGAACGGGTATCCGGAGTCAAGCGGCTGAAGCCACCCGAGCGCGCGGTGCTCAAAGCGGTCGCCGCCTGGCGCGAACGTGCCGCACAGGAAAGTGATATGCCACGGCGCTGGGTGCTACCCGACGAAGTCCTGCTCGACATCGCGCGCCGCACGCCGGAGGACACCCGGGCCCTGCGCCAGTTGCGCGGCTTTCCCGAACGCATGAAGGCGCCGCGCCAGGAACAACTGCTGGAGGCGATCCGGGAAGGCCGCGCGATGCCGCGCGAGGCATGGCCGCACCTGCCCCAACGGGCAAAGCTGAACGAACGCGAGGAGGTCCTGGTCGACATCGGCATGGCGTTACTGCAGGAATGTGCCCGCCGGCACCAAATCACGGCCAGTGCCATTGCCCAGCGCAAGGACGTGGTAGAGCTGATGAAGGGGGACGGCGACAAGGGACGGCTCGGCCACGGCTGGCGCCGCGAGATTGCCGGACGCACCATCGCCGAGTGGTTTTCCGGCCAGTCCGCGCTGCATTGCAGCCCGGAAGGACTGGAAATCGCCGATGCCGCTCCTCCTCGGGACCCGAGCAACACTGTTTAAGATACGCGTTCACGCGCACGCAGCCGATCGGTCCCGGACCCGGCGGACTGGTGGTCCGGGACCGTCCGTGCGCGGCCGCCGAGGATCAGGTGGCCTTGTAAACCCCGCGACGCGGCGAGGTCAGGCGACCCTGGCGCTTGAGGTAAGCCAGCGTCTGACTGATGTTCTTCGTATCCAGTCCGGCCTTTTCCGCCTCCGCCTTGATTTGCTTCACGTCCATCTCGGGGCGAGCAGCAACGATTTCGCACAGCTTCTGGCTGACAGAAGTGCCGGAGCGGCCACGACCGCCACCCGCGCGCCCACGACCGACGCGCCCGCCCAGTTCGCGGATCTGGCGCTCGAGCTCGGCCAGTTCCTTGCGATGCCGCGCGGCCATTTCCTTGCGCTTCGCCATCAGGGCCTCGCGCTTCTTGCGGCGCTCGGCCTCTTGGCGCTCGGCCTCTTCTTTCTCGCGCTGACGCGCCAGTGCATACAGTTCTTCGGCCGACAGGTCGGAGGCCTTCTTGTTATCCATGCTCATGCAGAACTCCCGGGTTTTCGAAAAGAGTTGGAACGATGAAATCGATCAGGGAAAAAACCAAAGCTCGCGGCCATGGCAGTCACTGTACAGAATATGATAATTCGCCGGACGGATTACAAGAGCCCCGGGGTTTTTTATCAACTGATCAGCAGGAGCGGATCCGTTCAAAAACCCATGAGCTTTACGTGATCGCGGGCAGGGCAAACACCATACCGGAGGTCCGATTCAACTTGAAGGGGAAAGCGGCCGGGCAATGGCGCATCATTCACGGGCGCGAACAGATACGCTTTAACCCGCTGGCCTTTGTACTCGACTGGGATGCCCATTTCCCGGCAACCGTGGCCCACGAGGTTGCACACTCCATCGTATATCGCATCCATGGCCCGCGCGGCGCACGTCCCCACGGACCCGAGTGGCAGGCCTGCATGCAGGCCTTCGGCTGCAAACCACGGGTCACGCATAACACGCCGCTGCCCGGTCGGAAAATGAAAACCCATGAATACATCTGCGATTGCCAACGCCATTCGCTCAGTGCCCGGCGACATTATCTGATCCAGCGCAAGCATTATCGTTATCAGTGTCGATACTGTGGCACGACACTGCGACCCGAAGCATCGCCAGGATAAAGAACCGCGCAAACACGAGATTCCTCGCCTCGCGCCCTGGAGAAGGACAACATTCAACACTGCAACGCCCGCCAGGCAGACACCGACCATGGGCCTCGTCCGTGTTCGATCGAGCGGGCAGTCAACGGACAGGTGCGGACATGCCCCTCGCTGGTCGATGACACCGCGGAACTGGCGACCCCTGGCACCCTCTTTCCCCGATCTGCGTTTCACCCCGGGAATGGACACGACCGAGGGAAGGAATCACCCCGGAACACGCAGCATCGACCCCCAGGTTTCGCGGCACACGGGGCACTACAAATGCCAATGGATCAGTGGTTCTCGAGGCGCGGGTGGGTCAAACAGCGCGTGGTTCATCCTGGACTGCCGGGTCCAGGCAGCGCTCGATCTCGATCATGACCTGCGTGACGGCTCCACGCCCCGATTCCACGACGGCACGCCCGGCCTCCCCCATCGCACGCCGCGCGTCCGGCGCCTCCAGGAGGCGTGAAAGTTCGCGCGCCACGCTGTCGACATCCGCCGCTTTGCGCAAAGCGCCAGCGGCCTCCAGCCGACTCACGGCAAACTCGAAGTGCTGGGTACTCGGCCCGGTCACCACCGGCACGCCCAGCGCCGCAGGTTCCAGCACATTCTGTCCGCCTAGCGGGGCCAGGCTCCCGCCCACGAACGCCACATCGGCGGCCCCCAGGTACAGACCGGTCTCGCCGATTGAATCGCCGATCAGCACATCCACCTGCCCCGCTGCCGGGTCGCTCCGCCGGCCCACGCGAAACCCGGCGGCCCGTGCCGCCTCGAACGCGGCCTCGAACCGTTCGCGATGCCGCGG
>SKNJ01000300.1 GCA_007120575.1 Thioalkalivibrio sp. | reverse complement strand
TGGTACAAAAGACCGAGGCGCGCATCCGTGCGGGGCAGTGGGCCCCGGCGGCGTTGCGCGATACGGTGCGCGAGAGCGTGCGCGTGTTCAACGACATGGAGGACCCGTACCTGCGAGAGCGGGCCTCCGACGTGCGCGATCTCGGACGCCGCGTGCTGTCGCATCTCCTGCCGGCCGAGCGTGGCCAGGAAGAATTCCCCGAGGGCGGGATCCTGGTTGGTGATGATCTGACCGCCTCGCATCTGGCCGAGGTGCCGATCGAGCGCCTGGGCGCGATGGTCTCGGCCAAGGGTACCGGGTCTTCACATATCGCGATCCTGGCGCGGGCCCTGAATATCCCGGCGGTCATGGGGGTCACCGATCTGCCGGTGGGACGGCTGGAGAATCGCGAGATTCTGGTGGACGGCTATCGTGGGCGGCTGTTCGTGAATCCGAATGCCGAACTGCGTGTCGAGTTCGAGCGCCTGGTGCGCGAGGAACGCGAGCTGGCGGAGGACTTGCGGGCGCTGGCGAAGGATCCCGCGACTACCCGTGATGGCGTGGCGGTGCCGGTGCTGGCCAACAGTGGCCTGTTGGCCGACATCAAGCCCTCGCTGGAGTCGGGAGCCGAAGGCGTGGGGCTGTACCGCACCGAGGTCCCGTTCATGATCCGTGACCGGTTTCCCGGGGAGGATGAACAGGTCCAGCTCTACGAGCAGGTGCTGGCCTCGTTCGATCCGATGCCCGTCACCCTGCGCACCCTGGACATCGGCGGTGACAAGGCGCTGCCGTATTTTCCGGTCAAGGAGGATAATCCGTTCCTGGGCTGGCGCGGCATCCGGATCTCGCTGGATCACCCGGAGATCTTCCTGACCCAGTTGCGGGCGATGCTCAAGGCCAGCCGTTCGCACTCGAATCTGCAGATCCTGTTCCCGATGATCTCTGCGGTCGAAGAGCTCAAGGGCGCGATGACCCTGCTCAACCGGGCGCGCGAGGAGCTGCTGGACGAGGGCTTCATCATCCCGATGCCGAAGGTCGGAGTGATGGTGGAGGTGCCGGCCGCGGTGTACCTGGCCGAGACCCTGGCGCGGCGCGTGGATTTCCTGTCGGTGGGCACCAACGATCTGGTGCAGTATCTGCTGGCCGTGGACCGCAACAACCCGCGGGTGGCCAGCCTCTACGATACCCTGCACCCGGCCTGCATCCACGCCCTGGAAGCCATTACCGCTGGCTCCCATCGTGCCGGCAAGCCCGTCAGTGTATGTGGCGAGATGGCCGCCGACCCGGCGGCGGTGATCCTGCTGCTGGGGATGGGGATCGACAGTCTCAGCGTCAGCGTCTCTGCGATCCCGCGGGTCAAGTGGGTGATCCGCAGTTTCTCCACCGATCGCGCCGAGGCCCTGCTGACGCAGTGCCGCATGCTGGAGAACGCCGAGCAGATCCGCTCGCTGCTGAACAATGCCCTGGTGCAGGCCGGGCTGGGCGGGCTGGTCCGCGCTGGCAAGAACTGACCCCTACCCCGGCGACGCAGCCCGCCGGGCTCGGCCGGGTCAGGCGCGGCGCGTCCGCCACAGGGCAATCAGCGCGCTCAGCAGGAAGATCCCCAGCACGACACCGATACCGATCAGCGCATCCGTTATCGAGCGGTTGATCACCAGGATCACCGTCCCGACCAGGATCGGCACCGGCACTTCGTTGAACCAGCGATACCAACGGTGATCACGTGCATTGCGGTCATGCGCGAAGTCCATGACCAGTTTTCCGCACCAGATGTGGTAGGCCACCAGCAGCGCGACCAGGGTCAGCTTGAAGTGCATCCAGGGCTCCTGCAGGTAGCCCGGGATCAGTGCCAGCATGCTCGCCCCGAACGCGATGGTGATGATCGCGCCGGGGGTCATGATCCCGAAGAACAGCTTGCGCTCCATAACCTTGAAGCGTTCGTGGCCGGGCGCGTCGTCGGTCATCGCATGGTAGACGAACAGGCGTGGCAGATAGAACAGGCCGGCAAACCAGGTCACCATGAAGATGACGTGGAGGCTCTGGAGCCAGACATAGGTTTGCATGCGTTCCCTCTCCGGTTGGGCTTCGGGGCTGCGGGCAGTTCAGGACAGCCAGCGTTGCAGGTGTTGTTCGATCCGGTCGAAATCTGGATCGCCCAGTTTCTGATAGACGATCCGCCCGCCGGGCGAGATCAGGAAGGTGGTTGGGGTCAGGCGCACGCCGCCGTAGGCGGAGGCGAAGCTGTCGTCACTGTCGTGGATGACGGTATACGGGATCCCGCGATCCTCGCGCATCGACTCGACCCGGTTGATCGGGTCGTAGGACAGGGCGACCGCGAGCAGCTCGAAGCCTTGCCCGGAGTAGTTCGCGTGCAACTCGGCGAGCTTCGGGATCTCCTGGACGCAGGACACGCAACTGGTGGCCCAGAACGAGATCATCAGCGGGCGCCCCTCGTAGTCGGCCAGGTCCACGGTTTCGCCGTCCAGGGTGGTGGCCGTAAAGGCCGGAGCCGGGCGCATGCCGTCGTCGGTCAGCCAGATGGCGGCTGCGGCGGCGATCAGCGCGAGGATGAAGATGCCCCCGATCAGGGCCTTGCGGTCGATCCTGCCTTTGCTCATGGGTATCGGTGACTCCGGAATGGACAAAAATATGCGGTGGATGTGCACGAATGGACCGCTCGGCGCCCGCCTGCGTTCCGCCGCGCGCGCCGAGTCGGTATGATGCCGCAGCATGAACGCAACGACCAATAACATCCCCAGGATCCGCATTGGTGTGGTCGGCGCCACGGGTTATACCGGTGTGGAACTGTTGCGCCTGCTGGCCGGGCACCCGGCGGCGGAGCTTGCCGTGGTGACCTCGCGGGGCGATGCGGGGACGCCGGTAGCCGACTTGTTCCCCAGTCTGCGCGGGGTGGTGGACCAGGCATTCGCCGCGCCCGACCCGGACACGCTGGGGGGGTGTGACGTAGTGTTCTTCGCGACCCCCCACGGGGTGGCGCACGCCCTGGCGGCGCCCCTGCTGGAACGCGGGGTGCGAATCATCGACCTGTCGGCCGATTTTCGCATCCGCGATCCGGAACTTTGGGCGCGGTGGTACGGGCAGGAGCATGGGGCGCCCCAGTTCCTGGGCGAGGCGGTGTACGGGCTCCCGGAGATCCACCGCGATGCCATCCGCGGGGCGCGTCTGATCGCGGTGCCGGGTTGCTATCCGACCGCGGTGACCCTGGCCGTTATGCCATTGCTGGAGGCCGGGATGATCGACCCGGATGACGTCATCGCGGATGCCAAGAGCGGGGTCTCCGGGGCGGGTCGCAAGGCCCAGATCGGTGGTTTGTTCGCCGAGGTTCAGGAGAATTTCCGCGCCTACGCCAGCGGCGGGCACCGCCACTGGCCGGAGATCCACCAGACCCTGAGCGGGATCGCGGGACGCGATGTGGGACTGATCTTCCAGCCGCACTTGGTGCCGATGACCCGCGGGATCCACGCTACGCTCTATTTGCGACCCGCGGGGGACGTTACCGCCTGGCAGGAGCACTTCGAGGCCCGCTACCGCGACGAACCGTTCGTGGACGTGCTGCCGCCGGGATCGCACCCGGAGACTGCCAGCGTGCGTGGTACCAACCGCTGCCGTCTCGCGGTGGCCCGTCCGCCGCACTCCGGCCGGATGGTGGTGCTGTCGGTAATCGACAACCTGGTCAAGGGCGCAGCCGGGCAGGCGGTGCAGAACCTGAACCTGATGTTCGGTCGCCCCGAGACGGAGGGGCTCGGCGACCCGCCAGTTTTTCCGTAAATGCGGTTCCGGCGGCCACGTATTCCTGCCCCCGCCGGCCGCCGGCGCCTTTCGGCGAAGCTGGGCCGGGCTCTGCTGGCCACGCTGGGGCTGGCGTTGCTGGTGGCGATGGCATACGGCGCCTGGGCGCACTGGCCGCGTGCGGCGGAGTTCGATTATGCGGCCCAACTGGAGACCCTCCGCGAGGAGGTCGCGCGCCAGGCACAGGCGCGGCGCGTCGTCGAGGCCGAAAAGATCCGCCTGGAGCAGCGCCTGCGCTTGCGCGCCGTGGAGGTCGAATCACGGGACGCGATGGTCGAACGCCAGGAGATGGAGATCCTCGCGCTGCGCGACGAGCTCGCATTCTACCAGCGCCTGGCCGATGATCGCCTGGAGGCCCCGCTGGGAATTCGCGGGCTGGCGGTCCAGGAGAGCGGGCAGGCCGGGGTGTTCGACGTGATCTTCCAGGCCTACCGGCCGGGGTTGGATGGTTCGCTGGATGCGCGCTGGGTGCTGGAAATCGACGGCCGGGAAGGGGATAGTGACGAGGTTCGCCAGCTCGGACACGCGGAGCTGGGGGTGGAAGCGGATGCGCGGCTCACGGGCTTGCGGCTGGTACGCAACGTGCGGGTCCGGATCTCGTTGCCGGACGGTTTCGCACCCGGGCGCGTGACCATCCGGTTGATCCCGGAGGACAATGAGGAACTGGATCCGGTCGAGGCGACGGGTGACTGGGAGCGACTGACCGAGGAGGGGGCATGATCGGACGCAAGCGCACGCGGCGGGCGCGCCGGGTCGACACGCTGGTGGGGAGCAACACCGTGATCCGGGGCGACGTGGAGTTCAGTGGCGGGCTGCATGTCGAGGGACGAATCATCGGCGATGTGCGGGCTCCGGCGGATGGGTCGGCGGTGCTGGTGATTGCGGAGCAGGGATCCATCGAGGGACAGGTATCCGTGCCGCACCTGGTGATGAATGGCGATGTCCAGGGCGATATCCATGTCAGCGAGCATGTCGAACTGGGTCAGACCGCCCGGTTGTCGGGCAACCTCTACTACAACCTGCTGCAGATGCAGGAGGGGGCCTGTATCGACGGGCAGCTCAAGCGGATGGAGGCGCCCCTGCAGGGCGAACTGGAGGAGCCGGTGGCGACCCCGGACCCGGAGATACCTACGACGCGTGAGCATTCTTGACTCCGCAGGTAAGACTTCTTAGCGTGTCCGCAAACGATTGATAGGAGGTGCCGTATGTCCGAGCCCACGACGTCCAATGCCGAGGCCGAAATGGACATCGAAATCCCCAGCCCGCTGATCTTCACCGATGCCGCGGCCAGCAAGGTCAAGGGGCTGATCGAGGAAGAGCAGAACGATGACCTGAAGCTGCGCGTGTTTGTCAGTGGCGGGGGCTGTTCCGGTTTCCAGTATGGCTTTACCTTCGACGAGACGGTCGGCGAGGGCGATACCGTGGTCGAGAATGGCGGTGTCACCCTGCTGATCGACCCGATGAGCTTTCAATATCTGGTGGGCGCCGAGATCGACTACTCCGAAGGTCTGGAGGGGGCCCAGTTCGTGATCCGCAATCCGAATGCGACGACCACCTGCGGCTGCGGTTCCAGCTTCTCGGTCTGACCGCCGCGTTCGCAAGTCGCTCCACCCCGAAAAGCCCGGCC
>SKNJ01000149.1 GCA_007120575.1 Thioalkalivibrio sp. | reverse complement strand
GCACGAACATGCCCTTCATGTGTTCCTCGGCACGCTGGGCGAAGGCCTTCATCGGCGGGACGAACTCCAGCATGCGCTTGGAGCCCTCGCGCACCGAGCTGTACAGCGGGCCGGACAGCAGTCGGGTGAAGTACTGGTTGAGCGCGCCGACGTTGGGCGAGATCGACATGTCGTTGTCGTTCAGGATCACCAGCAGGTTGCAGTCGAGATCGCCGATGTGATTGAGCGCCTCGAAGGCCATGCCCGCGGTCATCGCGCCGTCGCCGATCACCGCCACGTGGCGTCGGTCCAGCCCGGCATGCTTGGCGGCCAGGGCCATGCCGGCCGCGGCGCTGATCGAGGTGCTGGAGTGGCCGGCCCCGAAGGCGTCGTATTCGCTTTCCGCGCGCTTGGGGAAGCCCGCCAGGCCACCGTACTGGCGCAGCCGGGCCATGTCGGCACGGCGCCCGGTCAGGACCTTGTGCGCGTAGGCCTGGTGGCCGACGTCCCAGACAATGCGATCGTCCGGGGTGTCGAAGGCATAGTGCAGCGCAATCGCCAGCTCCACCGTGCCCAGATTCGCGGCCAGATGGCCGCCGGTCCGCGAGACCGAGTCGATCAGGAATGCGCGCAGTTCGGCCGCCAGATCCGGCAGTTCAGGGGAGCGGCGCGCGCGCAGATCGGCGGGCGATCGGATCGTGTCCAGCAACGGGGTCGAGGTCATCTGGGGGGCCGGTTCAATTCATGCGGTCAACGATGTAGCGTGCGAGGTAGCGAAGCAAATCCGCCTCGTCGCCACAGGGTTGGAGCGCTTCCAGGGCCTCGTCTACCAGTGCGACCGCGCGTTCGCGCGAGGCCTCGAGGCCCATCAGCGATGGGAACGTTGCCTTGTCCAGCCGGGCGTCCGCGCCGCAGGCCTTGCCCAGCACTTCGGGGTCGCCCTCCACGTCCAGCACGTCGTCGCGGATCTGGAAGGCCAGGCCAATGCATTCGGCGTAGCGGGTCAACTGCTCAAGCCTGTCCTGTGTCACCTGCCCGGCCAGCGCGGCCAGACGCACCGAGACCCGGATCAGTGCCCCGGTCTTCAGCCGGTGCATGCGTTCCAGTTCGGCGAGGTCGATCGGCTTGCCGCAGGCCCCCAGGTCGATGGCCTGGCCACCGGCCATGCCGTGCAGCCCGGCCGCGCGGGCCAGCTCGCGGACCGCCGCGAGGCCCGCCTTGGCGGGGAGCGGGGCGACGCCATGGGCGAGGGTGTGGAAGGCCTGGGCCTGCAGGGCGTCGCCGGCCAGGATCGCCGTGGCCTCGTCAAAGGCCTTGTGGCAGGTCGGCTTGCCCCGGCGCAGGTCATCGTCGTCCATCGCCGGCAGGTCGTCATGGATCAGCGAATAGACGTGGATCATCTCCACCGCCGCCGCCATTGCGTCGAGCACCTCCGCCGGGGCGTCCGTGGTGCGTCCGGTGGCATACACCAGAAGCGGGCGCAGGCGCTTGCCCCCGGACAGGGTGGCATAGCGCATTGCCTCGATCAGCCGTGCATCCGGCGCCTCGGTCGTCGCCAGCGCGCTTTCCAGCGCGCCCTCGACGCGTTGCTGGTACTCACCCAGCAGGCGGGATGGTTCGGCGGCTTCCGGGAGGCTGTCCTGATCGGCTGAGGCGGTCACTAGAACGGGACGTCTGGATCGGTCGTGTTCGATGCGCCTGCGGCGGGAACGTTTGTCCTTTCCGGCGGGTCATCAGAGGCAGGCGCAGAGTCCCCGGAATCTGCGCTCAGGGCCTCGATTCGGCGCTGGGCATCGTCCAGGGCCGTCTGGCAGCGGCGCACCAGTTCCATCCCCTGCTGGAATTCGGTCAGCGATTGTTCCAGGCCGAGCTCGCCGGACTCCATGCGCGCGACCAGTCCCTCCAGGGCCTCGAGGTTGGCTTCGAATTCGGCCGGGGTGTCGGGTTTGGTGTCCGTCATGATGGATTACCGGGGGCAAAAGGTGAGAAAGTATCCGATCCGCATCGGCGTGAAAAGGCATCCGCGCTGCCGGCGAGGCGCCACGGTCGCCCGGCCGGGGCCGTGTGTTTGACAACAAGTCGGGTGCGATCTAGAGTTTTGACACGGTTTAGACGCAGTCTAAAACGCCGGCTGCACATGCTGGTATCCGTTGTGTGGAACCCATCCAGAGTGAAGGAGAGAGCTATGGAACTGAAAGGCAGCAAGACCGAAGAAGCCCTGAAGGAAGCCTTTGGCGGTGAATCGATGGCGAACCGTCGCTATCTGTATTTCGCCTCCAAGGCCGACGTTGAAGGCTACAACGACGTGGCCACCGTGTTCCGCTCCACTGCGGAAGGCGAAACCGGTCATGCCCACGGCCATCTCGAGTATCTCGAGAGCTGTGGCGATCCGGCCACCGGCCTGGAGTTCGGCTCCACCGCCGCGAACCTGAAGACCGCGGTTGCCGGCGAGACCCACGAGTACACCGACATGTACCCGGGCATGGCCAAGACCGCCCGCGACGAGGGTTTTGACGAGATCGCCGACTGGTTTGAAACCCTGGCCAAGGCGGAGCGTTCCCACGCCAACCGCTTCCAGAAGGCGCTGGATCAGCTCGACGACTGATCGCCTTCCGGCGGTACTGGAAGTATGCGGGGCCGGTTCGCCGGCCCCGTTTTCCGGGAGGCACGGAACAGCCTGTGGCGCAGTCGCTTCGCACGCTGTTCCGTGTTTCCCCCGAAGCATCGTGACTGATACGGACACCGGAGGGATGCATGTCTGCGCCGACGCACCAACGTGAAGGAAGTCTCGAGGCCCCGACCCGTCATCCGCTGGACTGGAAGAACCCCGAGTTCTACAGCGAAGAGTCGCTGTTCGCCGAGCTCGAGCGGGTTTACGACATCTGCCACGGCTGTCGGCGCTGCGTCAGCCTCTGCAACTCCTTTCCGACGCTGTTCGACCTGGTCGACGAATCCGAGACTATGGAGGTCGACGGGGTCGACAAGAAGGACTACTGGAAGGTGGTCGACCACTGCTACTTGTGTGATCTGTGCTACCTGACCAAGTGCCCCTACGTGCCGCCGCACGAGTGGAACGTGGACTTCCCGCACCTGATGTTGCGGGCCAAGGCCGTGCGTTTCCAGCAGGAAGGCGCGAAGGCCTCGCACAAGTTCATGTCCAGCACCGATACGGTCGGCAAGCTGGCCGGTATCCCGGTGGTCGCCAGCGTGGTCAATGCCGCGAACAACAGCGGCGCGATGCGCAAGTTGCTGGACAAGACCATGGGCGTGCATCCGGATGCCCCAGTCCCCGAATACCACTCGAACAAGGGCCGTTCGCGCCTTTCCAGGGTGTCGAAAGGTGTTGGTAACCCCGAGCCGGCCGGCGCCACCCAGGGCAAGGTGGCCCTCTACGCGACCTGCTACGGCAACTACAACGAGCCGCACCTGGTCGAGGATCTGGTCAAGGTCTTCGAGCACAACGGCATCGAGGTCACCCTGGTCGAGAAGGAAAAGTGCTGCGGCATGCCCAAGCTCGAGCTGGGCGATCTCAAGTCGGTGGAGGCCTCCAAGGACGCCAACATCCCGGCGATGAAGCGCATGATCGACCAGGGTTACGACATCGTCGCGCCGGTCCCGTCCTGTGTGCTGATGTTCAAGCAGGAGCTGCCGCTGATGTTCCCGGACGACCCCGACGTGACCACGGTGCGCGACCGGATCTTTGATCCGTTCGAGTACCTGATGGAGCGGCACAAGGAAGGCAAGCTGAACACCGATTTTCCCGAAAAGCTCGGCAAGATCGCCTACCACGCCGCCTGCCACCTGCGGGTGCAGAACATGGGGCTCAAGACCCGCGATCTGCTCAAGCTGGTGCCGGATACCGAGATCGACGTGATCGAGCGCTGCTCCGGGCACGACGGGACCTACGGCGTGAAGAGCGAGTTCTACGAGACGGCCAGCAAGATCTGTCGTCCGGTGGTCAGTCGGGTTCAGAAGGCCGAATCCGATCACTACTCGAGCGATTGCCCGATGGCTGGCCACATGATCGAGAACGGGCTGCAGGGCAAGGGCGAAGACAAGCCGCCCGAACACCCGCTGACTCTGCTGCGGCAGGCCTACGGCTTGTAGGCCTGCGCGCGGCATGCAAGGGACCAGCAAGGGCGTGAGCGAGCGCCCGCGGAAGGAGAGCACAGATGGCGAGTGACAATTACCACGAACCGGTCGAGGAACTGAGCGACGAGTCGCGCGAGCTGCATCGCGCGATCGTCTCGTTGATGGAAGAGCTCGAGGCGGTGGACTGGTACCAGCAGCGCATCGACGGCTGCAAGGACGAAGAGCTCAAGGCGATCCTCGCGCACAACCGCGACGAGGAGATCGAGCACGCGGCAATGGTGCTGGAGTGGATTCGGCGCCATAACCCGGTGTTCGATCACGAACTGAAAGACAACCTCTGGTCCGACAAGGACTACACAAAGACGGGGCATCACCACGATCACTGAGTCGATCCCGTACTGCCGGGCCAGTCCCATGCGACGGAGGTATCGAGATGCTAGCGGAGGCAAATGTGAACAAGCTGAGTCGTAACGACCTGTATTCGCTCGAACAGTATTCGGAGGTGCGGCCGAAATTCCGCAGCGAGGTGATGCAGCACAAGCGCAATCGCGTGCTGCAGGTGGGCCCGGCGGTGACCCTCCATTTCGAGGATCGACTGACCATGCAGTACCAGGTCCAGGAGATGCTGCGGGTCGAGAAGATCTTCGACGCAGAAGGGATCGAGGACGAACTGGGTGCCTACAATCCCCTGATCCCGGATGGCACCAACTGGAAGGCCACCATGATGGTGGAGTACCCGGACAAGGACGAGCGCAAGGTCGCCCTGTCGCAGTTGATCGGGATCGAGCGCAAGACCTACGTGCAGATCGACGGCTTCGACCGGGTCTATCCGATTGCCAACGAGGATCTCGAGCGCGAGACCGAGGACAAGACGTCTTCGGTGCACTTCCTGCGCTTCGAACTGACCCCGGAGATGGTGTCCGCGGTGAAGTCCGGGGCTGCGATTGCTGCCGGCGTGGAGCACGAGAACTATCAGCATCGCGTGGATGCGGTACCGGAGGCGATGCGCGAGTCGCTGGCGGCGGATCTCGACGCCGTCAACTGACGCGCGGCACGTCCCGCACACCGAATAGGCGCCTGCGGGCGCCTTTTTCGTTGCCACCGCATCTGTGGCTGCCCCTGGTTCGTCATCCGGTGTTGCCGGTGGCGTCGTTCCGCCGCCTGCCGCTGATTGGCTAGGCCGGGTTCGTCGCTGGTGTTTACGTGCCTTCGGTCTACATACTGCCAGGCGCTGACTCGCCAGCGCGCCGCGCCCGTTTTTGATCAACAACGGGCTTTCTTGTTTGCGTAAGAAAGTAACCAAAGAACGCACCCGACTATTCGCCCGGGGACCTTGCGGAGGACGCGTCAGGCCGGCGGCGCCGAACTCGCTACGCTGCG
>SKNJ01000296.1 GCA_007120575.1 Thioalkalivibrio sp. | reverse complement strand
GGTTGGGGCCCGGCTGCGCCTGGCGGATGCGTTTACGGTCGAGGTGACGGGGCGCGAGGGGCCATTCTTCCGATTGGCGCTGATGGATGATGACAACGTGCTGGCGCTGTTGCGCGAGCACGGGCATATTCCGCTGCCGCCGTATATCGAGCGCGCCGACGAGGCGCACGATGCCGATCGTTACCAGACCGTGTTCGCCCGCCGCGAGGGGGCGGTGGCCGCGCCCACGGCCGGCCTGCATTTCGACGACGCACTGCTTGGACGCCTGCGGGAGGCCGGGGTGGAGACCGCGACGGTGACCCTGCATGTGGGGGCCGGGACCTTCCAGCCAGTCAAGGTGGAGGATACCGCCGCGCACGAGATGCATGCGGAGTGGCTGGAGGTCTCGCCCGAGGCCTGCGCTGCCGTTGCCGCCTGCAAGGTGCGCGGCGGGCGCGTGGTTGCGGTGGGCACGACCTGCGTGCGTTCGCTGGAGACTGCGGCTGCCGCGGGCGGAGAGCTCGCGCCATTCCAGGGCGAGACACGGCTGTTCATCCAGCCGGGCTATCGTTTTCGGGTGGTCGACCGGATGGTGACCAATTTCCATTTGCCGCAGAGCACGTTGCTGATGCTGGTGGCGGCGTTCGCCGGCTATCGTCGTATCCTGGATGCCTACGCGCATGCGGTCGCCCAGCGTTATCGCTTCTTCAGCTATGGCGATGCGATGTGGCTGGCGCCGGGGCGGGCCGACGACCTGCCGCCCAGTGTCGCCACGGATACGGGAGCCTCCGATGGAGTTTGAGAACCTGGCCAGCGACGGCCCGGCGCGCCGGGGGCGCCTGCAGTTCCCGCGCGGGACGGTGGAGACCCCGGCGTTCATGCCGGTGGGGACCTACGGCACGGTCAAGGCGATGACGCCGGAGGAGCTGCGCGAGCTGGGCGCGGAGATCATTCTCGGTAACACCTTCCACCTGATGCTGCGCCCGGGCACGGAGGTGATCCGGGCGCATGGCGACCTGCACGACTTCATGCACTGGGAGGGCCCGATCCTGACCGACTCCGGGGGCTTCCAGGTCTTCTCGCTCGCGGAGATGCGCAAGATCAGCGAGGAGGGCGTGCGCTTCCAGTCGCCGGTGGATGGTTCGAAGGTGCTGATGACCCCGGAGTCGTCGATGCAGGTGCAGCGCGAGCTGGGGTCGGACATCGTGATGATCTTCGATGAGTGCACCCCGTACCCGGCCACGGAAGACGGGGCGCGCCGGTCGATGGAGCTGTCGCTGCGCTGGGCGGCGCGTTCCCGCGCGGCGCATGGCGACAACCCGGCGGCGCTGTTCGGGATCGTACAGGGCGGGATGTATCCGGCGCTGCGCCGGGCATCCGCCGAGGGCCTGCAGGCGCTCGGCTTTGACGGCTACGCGATCGGCGGGTTGTCGGTGGGCGAACCGGAAGATGAACGTCTGCAGACCCTGGACGTGACCCTCCCGCTGTTGCCGGCCGACCGCCCGCGCTATCTGATGGGGGTGGGGCGCCCGGAGGACATCGTCGAGGCGGTGCGCCGTGGTGTGGACATGTTCGACTGTGTGATGCCGACCCGCAATGCCCGCAACGGCTTCCTGTACACGCGCGAGGGGGTGCTGCGCATCCGCAATGCGCGCTTCCGCGACGACACCGGCCCGATCGACCCGGAATGCGGATGCTACACCTGTCGTCACTACTCGCGGTCCTATCTCAAGCACCTGGACAAGTGCAACGAGATCCTCGGGTCGCGTCTGGCGACCACGCACAACCTGCACTACTACCAGGATCTGATGCGTGGATTGCGCGAGGCGATCGCGGCGGGGGCGCTGAGCGCCTTCGTTGCCGAATTCTACAGGCGGCGCGGCATGGACGTCCCGCCTGTGCCATAATCCGCGCGTTATTTTCGCGCCTGCCGGTGGCAACTCGGTTGCCGAGGCGGCGTTCGCATCTGAACCGAGAGACGGAGTGTTTCGATGGACTTTCTGATTTCCGCGGCCCACGCTCAGGAGGGCCAGCCGGCCGGTGGCGGCATGATCGAGTTTCTGATCATGATCGTGATCTTCTTCGCGATCATGTATTTCCTGATCATCCGCCCGCAAAGCAAGCGCGCCAAGGAGCACCGAGCGCTGGTCGAAGGCCTGTCCAAGGGTGACGAGATCGTCACCAATGGCGGTGTCGCCGGCAAGGTCACCGAGGTGAGCGACGATTTCATTCGGGTGGAAGTCGCGGACAACGTGAACGTTGTCGTGCAGCGGCAGTCTGTTGCTTCCGTGTTGCCCAAGGGCACCCTGAAAGACATCTGACGACCGGACCCCCGTAATGCGCAACTCCTATCCGGCGTGGCTCTACGCCCTGATTATCGTGGTCGTTCTGGGCATGGGGCTTTATGCCGCGCCCAACCTGTTCCCGGAAGATCCCTCCGTGCAGGTGGGCGATCCGATGACCGGCGAGGTCGACCAGAACATTCGCGACCTGATGGACACCATTCTGAGTGCCCAGGGCGTGACGCCAAAACAGGTCGAGGAGCAGGAGGATGGCCAGGTCCTGCTGCGCTTCGAGACCTCCGATGATCAGGCGCGCGCGGCGGATATCCTGCGCAACGCGCTGGATGATACCCATACCGTCGCGCTGAATCTGGCGCCGGCCACGCCGAACTGGCTGCGTGCGATCAATGGGCAGCCGATGGCGCTGGGCCTGGACCTGCGGGGCGGGGTGCACTTCCTGATGGAGGTGGACCTCGAGGCCGTGGTGGGTACGGCGATGGAGCGCTACTCCAACGAACTGCGCCGGTTGCTTCGCGAGGAGCGCTACACCTTCGACAGTGTCGAACGCGGGCCCGATTACCTGGAGGTCCGGTTTACCGCCGAGGCCGACCGTAACGCGGTAGAAGGCTGGCTGAACCGCCAGTACCGTGGTGAACTCGCCTGGGAGGCGCGCGGCAGTGGCGAGGACAGCCGCCTGGTGGCCGTGCTGGAGGATGAACACCTGACCGAGCTCCGGCGCCAGGCCTTGCAGCAGAATATCTCGACCTTGCGCTCGCGGGTCGATGAACTGGGGGTGGCCGAGCCGATCATCGCCCAGCAGGGCGAGCACCGGATTGTGGTCCAGCTTCCGGGTGTCCAGGATACCGCACGCGCCAAGGAGGTTATTGGCGCCACCGCGACGCTGGAGTTCCGGATGGTCTCCGAGAGCGGGGATGCCTTCGAGGCGGATGCCTCCGGCCGCGCCCCTTCGGGGACCCGGCTGTACCACGAGCGTGACGGTACACCCGTCCTGCTGCAACGCCAGGTGATGCTGACCGGTGACTACATTACCGACGCCTCGTCCGGGATTGCCCAGGACACCGGCGGTCCGGCGGTGTTCATCAACCTCGATGGCCAGGGCGCCCGGATCTTCTCGCGCGTGACCGCGGACAACGTCGGCCGGCTGATGGCCACTGTGTTTATCGAGACCACGACCGAGACGGTCGAGGAGGATGGCGAACCGGTGATGCGGACCTCGCGCAGCGAGGAGGTCATCAACGTCGCGCGGATCAACGAGCCGCTGGGTCGGCGTTTCCAGATTAGTGGTCTGGATTCGACCCGCGAGGCCCGGAATCTGGCGCTGCTGCTGCGCGCCGGGGCGCTGGCCGCGCCGATGTCCATCGTCGAGGAACGCACGGTGGGGCCGAGCCTGGGGCAGGAAAACATCGACCGGGGCATGCAGTCGGTGGTGATCGGCTTCATCCTGGTGATGATCTTCATGATCCTGTACTACCGGGTATTCGGGGTGGTCGCGAACGTGGCGCTGGCGCTGAACCTGATCATTATCGTCGCGGTGCTGTCGATGCTGCAGGCCACGCTGACCCTGCCGGGGATCGCCGGAATCGTGCTGACCGTCGGCATGGCGGTGGACGCGAACGTACTGATCTTCGAGCGCATACGCGAGGAAATCCGAAACGGCTTGTCGCCCCAGGCGGCGATTTCCTCGGGCTACGATCGTGCGTTTACCACGATCGCGGATGCCAATATCACCACGTTGATCGCCGCGCTCGTGCTGTTCCTGTTCGGCACCGGCCCGATCAAGGGCTTCGCGATCACGCTGTCGATCGGGATCATCGCTTCGATGTTCACGGCGATCATCGTGACCCGCGCGATCATTAATTTGACCTATGGCCGCCAGCGTCGCCTGACGCGCCTGGCCATCTAGGCGGAGAGAGACATGCTTCCGCATCTGAATTTCGCCGAATCGAATATCGACTTCCTGGGCAAGCGCCGGATCACCATCGCGATCTCGGTGGTGCTGGTGCTGGTCTCGGTGGCGTTGCTGGCGACCCGCGGCCTGAATTTCGGCATCGACTTCACCGGCGGGACCCTGGTCGAGGTGGGTTATCCCGAGGCCGTGGATCTGCAGCCCATCCGGCAGCAACTGGCCGACAGTGGCTTTGCCGGTGCCCAGGTCCAGACCTTTGGGACCTCGCGCGATGTGCTGATCCGACTGGCCCCGCGCGCGGACGATCCGGATCAGGCGACCCTGTCCAACCAGGTGCTGAACGCGCTAGGAAGCGGAGGTCCCGAGGGGGCCGAGCTGCGGCGGGTGGAGTTCGTCGGGCCCGCGGTGGGCGAGGAACTGCGCGAGCAGGGCGGACTGGCGATGATCTATGCGTTGGCGGGCATCCTGATCTATGTGGCGGTGCGCTTCGAATGGCGGTTCTCGATCGGTTCGGTGCTGGCGCTGGTGCACGACGTGGCCATTACGCTGGGGATCTTCTCCCTGTTGCAGCTCGAATTCGACCTGGGCGTGCTGGCCGCGGTGCTGGCGGTGATCGGGTATTCACTGAACGACACGATCGTTGTCTATGACCGAATACGTGAGAATTTCCGCATCCTGCGCAAGCAGGGGACCGAACAGGTAATGAACAATGCGGTGAACAAGACCCTGGCGCGTACCATCGTGACCAGTGCCACCACATTGCTGGTGCTGTTCTCGCTGGCGTTCCTGGGCGGGGCGGCGCTGCAGAACTTTTCGATCGCGCTGATTATCGGGGTGCTGGTCGGGACCTATTCGTCGATCTTCATTGCGGCCACCGCAGCCTTGTTGCTCGGGGTGGACCGTCAGGTCCTGCTGCCGGTGAAGAAGGAGGGGGCCGAGGAGGATCAGACGCCCTGAGGCCCCGTGCACGCGGCGCGCGAGGTTTACGCAGCGTATCAAAAGCGCCCGGCGATCCTGGTGGATCGTCGGGCGTTTGCGTTGCGGGCTGGAGTGGCTCTCGTCAGGCCCTGGCTGTGCCGACGCCTGACGCATTGCGGTGGGACTCCAGGGGGTCGTGAGGACGCCGCCGGTGCCCATGCGGAGAGGTCAGAAGGACAGCGCGTTTTGGACGATACGTTCGACCAGTGCGTTGACGTCGCGCAGGGCCTCTTCGGAATCCGCGTCGCCGATCTCCGGGACACGCTGGTAGCCCATGTACACGGTGCCGGG